>JAAYKM010000051.1 GCA_012522415.1 Deltaproteobacteria bacterium
TGATGTCGACGCCACCGAAAACGACATAGTACAAGATCATCAGCAAAACGACGATCGGCGTGCCCTGAATCACCCGGATGAACACCATTGCCGGAAGATGCATCCACTTCGTCCTTGCCCGGCGCATCATGCAGATGGCAAATCCCAGAACCGTCCCGAATACCGCCGACAACAGGGAAATGACAAGGGTAACCCCCAAACCTCGCAGAATCAGTTTGTAACGATCCTCGATGACAAACGTCCGCTTAAAACTCTGGTCCATGCGCACCCAAAAACCGTCCGCTTGCAGAGGCTTTACGCCCTTGGTTTGCGACGCGACGACAGCGATTGTCCCCCCCGTATAGTTCGGGCTGCTGAACAGAACCGATCTCGAACGCTCCGGCGTAATGGTGATAAACCCTCCGGCCATGTCGCTTTTTCCTGTCTTCAGAGCCGGGATAATCGCAGAAAACTCCATATCCGTAATTTTCAGACCCCGCCCGAGTTTCCGGGCAATGATCATCGCCGTCTCGATATCGTAGCCGACCATCCTGCCGTCTTTCATATAGGCAAACGGTGCACAATTACTGTTCGTGGCAAACCGGATGACATCTTTTCCATCAGGCAGGCCGATGTCGGGCAGTACCTTGACCCGCTCATCTTCACCAAACCATTTTTGCGCCAGCTCCCGGAGCGTCCCCTCGTCCCCCATTTTCCGCAGCGCGGCATTGACCTGTACCTGCAACGCCACCCGTTCCCTGGCAAACGCAAACGCATATTCATTGGTACTCAGCCATTCTTGGAGGTAAGTGACGCCGGTGGTCTGGCGGATCATATCCTTTGCCACCACATCATCCACCAGGAAGGCATCTATTTTTCCTGTTCGGACCGCCTCAATCTGATCCGTAAAAGTTGAAAAATAGACGGGAGTCGCCGTGGGTATTGTTTCTTTCAGGACATTCTCATACATCGCACCGGTGATAACACCGACCCTTTTCCCTGACAGTTGTGAAATATTGTCTATCCGTTTATCGTCCCGGGCGATCAGCCGGTCCCTCCGGACAAGCAGGGCGGTTTCCGAATCCACGTAGGTATCCGAGAAGAGCATATTCCGCCCCCGCTCGGGAGTGGCGTTCAAGTCAGCAACCAACAAATCGACCTTCCCGGTCTGTGCGGCGATGACCAGGGCGGAAAAGTCCATGGTCTGAAACGTAATTTTTGCGTTCAAAAAAAGCGCAAGTCGTTTTGCGAACTCAATATCAAATCCTGTCAGTTCGCCATTGGCATAAAAGTTCATCGGTTCATTTAAACCGTCCGTGCCGATTTTCAGGGTTAGAACAGGGGCTTTTGTTTCCGGCAGATCCGGTATTCGCGCATTTTTCCCCAGAATCCACCGGTTGTACATATCCTCGTAGGTTCCGTCCCCCCGATACTGCTTGATAAACGCATTGACCTTTTCCATGAGTTCGTCCTGCCCCCGAGCCGTTCCGACAACAATCCGCTGATCTCCGATCTTTTGGTCCATTACGGCCAGATTGCAATCGCGGGCGGCTATATACTGAAGCGTGTGTCGGCCAAAGGCAAAGGCATCAATCTTCCCCTGCTTAACCGCCAGATAACCATCGGGAACCGTTTGGTAATATTCTATTTTGCTTTGCGGAAATTTTTGCTCAACAATTATCATGGATGCGGCACCCTGGGGCACGCCAATGGAATAGCCGGGTGCATTCATCTGAAACGGATCGGAAAGAGTATTTTTGTTTTTCTCGTTTGGGCATCCCCACAGCAGACCGGAACCAGCCAAAAATAAAATGATGAGAATACATTTCACATGCCGATGCATCTTTTCCGTATCCCTATCTCCTTTCCGACGTACCAGACAGCAGCGTTAAAGCGGAAACAATATGTCAAACCGGACTCATCTTTGCAATTGAATAATACTTGCTGTTGACACTTCTTCCAGTCACTGCCGCAGATCCCTGGGTTCGGGGGACATAACACTTAATTTGATTGCTTAAAGTTCCTGCAAGATTTCATTGGTGGCTGGAATAATTAGTCATCCCTGAAAAACTCCGTTTGCGACGGAGCAGGCGTTTAAGGGGGTTAGCAAGAGGTTCTTGATGGCCTAACAGTGACCGCCAAAGCACTCTTCGAAAAGGAATAAAAAAGCTCTGGGAGGATTCATCAGGTTGAAACCGCAAACCGGGCAACAGAGGGTCGCCTTCGGTTCCCTTGAGGTAATAGCACCGGAGACGATGGCCCTGTTTGAGGTGGCCGAAGAGTTGAATTATTTTTCAGGGATGACCATGAGAGCTTGAAGACATTACCATCGACCTCAGATCCTGTTATTCACCCTGATGCAAAAGCCCGACGGCATCGGCCCGACACCGGCGACAGTGGTACATCTGAGGAATGGATAAAGCGGCAAGGCTGCGCGTATGGTCAATCCGGCCCTTCGCCATCTTCCCCAGGCCGGCAAAAGGGGTATTCGGGAGAGGTATCAAGGGAATACAGTTCATGACATCGGCCCCCCAACCGGCCACTTCGGCGGCAATGCGCGGAATATGGTCCACATTGACTCCGGGAAGCATGACCGTATTGATTTTCACGACCACTCCCTTCGCCTTTAACTTGTAAATCGCCTCCCGCTGGCGAAAAATCATCCTCTCGGCCGCCTCCCTGCCCTGATACACTTTACCCCCGATCCTGATCCAGTCATAAACATGGCTGCCGATCTGTGGCAAGACGGCATTGATCGTAACGGTAACATGGGTGACGCCCGCCTCGGCCAAATCCGCGATATGATCCGTGAGATTCAGGCCGTTGGTTGACAAACAGAGCAGAAGATCGGGGTAAGCGGCATGAACCGCTTTCACGGTTTTCAAAGTCCGTTCCGGATCACAGAGCGGATCTCCCGGGCCGGCGATGCCGACCACGGAAATATCGGTCCGATCTTTCATAATTTCATCAAGATAGGACAGCACTTCGTCCGGGTTGAGAATACGGCGGGTAAGACCGGGACGTCCTTCATTCGCACAATCGTAACGACGATTGCAAAAACAACAGTGAACATTGCATTCCGGAGCCACCGGCAGATGAATCCGCCCCCATCTGCCTTGAGCCGAACCGTAGAAGCAAGGATGGTCGGCCATGCGCCGCCGATGATGATTGATTGCCGTATTGGGCATCTTACATCCGCTTTCTGCCGATCTTGATGGCATTTTCCGGACAGCTCTTGAGACAATCACCACAATTCGTACAGTTAACCTCATCAGGACGGGTTCCCATTTCGCAGATTTTGAGACATGCGTCGCAGTTATTGCAGGCATCGGTTTTGAAAACCCGGAAAATGGCAACCCTCTTGAACCACTCCAGTAAACAGCCTGTCGGGCAGACGAAACGGCACCATAAATTTGCGATCACCAATCCGGCTGCCACCAGCCCCAGAACCGTAAAGGTCCGGATCAACCAAGCCGTAGAAGCGTGCTCGAAAGAGAGGCCGATGGAAGGCCAAAATTCACCGATGCGGATCGGGATTATCCAGCGGGGATTTCCCAGAACCAGCCACAAGAAAAGCGTAACGGCCAACCCAAGGCAGAGTCCCAGGGGAGCCCACTTTGAGAAGCGGTTCCGGGTACGCAATTTAAAAATCGCGGCCTTACCGATCAATTGATTGACAAAACCACCAGGACAGAGCCAGCCGCAGAACGCCCGTCCGAATAAAATAACGGACAGGGGGACGAAGAGCCAGAGTCCCCAGAAAAGGCTGGTAATCCTTCCCCAACAGGTGATGACGGGACATACTTGACAATCCACAAAGGGAACAGGATAGGGACAACGGAAAATCCCGTAGAATGACCATTGCCCCAGTACAAAGAGCATCCCCACCTGGACCATCCGGCGCACCCAGATCAAGGGTGTGGATATAATCTTGGTTTGATTGCGGCTAGACATCTTTCACCCCCAATTTCTCGACCAGCGCTTTCCCCCGGTCGGAATACGCGGAAATGAATCCCTGTCGCTCAAAGATATCCTGTACTTCACGGGAACAGACGAAATCCACATAATGATCGGCCAACCGCCTGTCCCTGGCGTATTTCATGACACCGATGGTGAAGGTCAAGGGACCGGGATGGAAAATGTTCTCCGGCAGTGGAATGACCTCGACCTGACCTTCGAATTCGGCCATACGGATGAGACGTCTTTCCACAATGGAAGCCTGTCCTTTGCCACTGATGATTTTGGGCATCATCTTGATAACACAGCTTTCCTTCTCGACCGTGTTCTTGAGAATATCCTCGGCCATGCCGCTCTTCTTCAGAATGCCCATGACCGCTTCACCTCCGGGAGGAGAGGCACCTAAAGGGAGAATAACGCGGACCCCCGGCCGGGCCAGGTCCTCATAAGATTGAATGTTCGCCGGATTCCCCCTGGGTGTGATCATCACGTATTCCGTAAAGCAAAAGGGGCGAAAATAGATCATTTTCTCTTCCTCGCGCAACTTCTTCGCGAGCTTCAGAACCCGCCCTGCGAACACCTCCGTTACGGCGCCGCCCAGCAAGGATTTTCCGAGAGCGGCTGCAAACGCCCCTGTATAATCGATTCGAACACCGACTTGCTCCTTGTATACGAGGTTGGCCTTGTTAAAAGCTTCGGCCAACCCACCACACGACCAGACTTGAAGTGTGTCAGCCTGAAAGGACGTTGCCCCTAATCGGCCGGGAACCAGGTTCAATGCCAGGGCTGAGACTGCCGCCGTTTTCAAAAACCGTCTTCTGTTAACCCCAACGTGCTCTTCCTGCATCACCTCATCCTTTCTTCGTTGATTAAACCTGATTTGACGACGAAAAAGCGCTCTCTTCCCGCAAACTTTCACGATGGCCCGTCATCGCCCCCAAAGTTCACCTGTTTTGATCAATCTTTCTATATGATGAATAATATCCTTGTGTTTTATTGCCTGTGTGCTGATTACACGGCATGCCATGCATAAGTCCAATTCATATTAATTATGAAACAAACGGTTACATAGCTCACATGAATCAACATTTATCCCCGGGGTTCGGGGGACATAACACTTAATTTGATTGATTAAAGTTCTTACAAGATTTATAAGGTTTTCATGTCAAGAATATCGAGAATTGTAGCCGTGGGTTTTCCTCATCATGTCACTCAGCGGGGTGTCCGATCCATGGATATTTTTTGCGATGACGAAGAGCGGCATCAGTATTTGCAATTTGTTAAAGAAGAAACCAAGCGTAACGAGATGGATATTCTTGCCTGGTGCCTGATGACAAATCATGTTCATTTTATTGTCGTACCAAACAACGAGACATCTCTTGCCCGAGGTTTTGGGGAAGCACATAAGCGATATACAAGAATGAAAAATTTCAAAGATAATGTCGGGGATACTTGTTTCAGGGAAGATTTAGTTCCTGCGTTCTGGATGAACGGCATTTGCTGGCTGCGGTACGGTATGTGGAAAACAATCCGGTCGAAGCCGGTATGGCCGGATATGCATGGGAATATCAGTGGTCAAGCGCGGCGTATCACGTTGGTCATATAGATGAGGATGTCCTGTTAAAAAGCAGGGATCTGTATGGTCTGGTAAGAGACTGGCGGGAGTATTTGCTGGACACAGATAAAAGCAAAGATGCTTTATCTTGCGTGATGCGATCTACACGCACGGGCAGACCGGCGGGAAGCCATGATTTTGTTAAAAATATTGAAAAGCTGATCGGGCGGCCGTTGCAGAAGCAAAAGTCGGGACCAAAAAAGAAGATAGGGAATAATTAAGTGTTGTGTCCCCGGAATAGCAGGAGGCAGTCCCAGGGCATCTTTTCAAAATGCTCATGAAGGGAATGGTCATCCGTTACGGCATGGTAAAAGAGGTTGGTAAATACCTCTTCGGCAATTTTCCGGGTTGCCTCGGGTGGAACGATTGCATCCTGTTTGCCGTGGTAAACAACGACAGGCAGGGTCAGACGCGCCCGCTTGCAGGAATCAAATTGCGGCAGTGTCAGAGCCGGGGCCAGAAGGATCAGTTTTTTCACCCGTTCCTCGTTCCCGCAGGTGTAAACCGCCGCCATGAGACCGCCGTAGCTGGATCCGACCAGGATCAGATCCTCTTTCCCAGCAAGCAGCCGGTCTAGTTTTTCCATGCGCGCCTCGAAAGGTCCTTCATAATCCTCGATCAGCATATCCGGGTAGTGTTTACGAAAAAACTGGCCCTTTGTCCCCAGGCCGCTGCTTTCCAATCCATGGATAAATACACGGTTCATCGTTGCTTTTCTCCCCCTTGAGGCCTTCGTCCCGCTTGGAACAGGACCCCTTTTCGGTTGATTTCGGCTATGCAGTATGGCAGTATGACGCCAATTTCGCAACAGGAGAATACAAGCATGTCCAACGTCGTTCCATTTCGAGCCCTGAGGCCGCGGAAAGACATTGTCAAGGATGTCGCCTCCTATCCCTATGACGTCCTGAATGTGGAGGAAGGGAAAAAACTCACCGCGGGCAATCCCGCCAGTTTTCTCCATGTGGAAAAACCCGAAATCGATTTGCCCGTGGGAACGGATCCGGCGGGGGATGACGTGCACGAGCTTGCAAAATCATACATGCAGAGGATGATCGATCGGAAAATCCTCTTCCAGGACGACCAGCCCTGCTACTACATCTACCGCCAGAGCACGGACGGACACGAACAGTACGGCATCGTCGCCGGTTACAGCGTCGAGGAATACGAGAAGGGGTTGATTAAAAAGCACGAACTGACCCGGACGGACAAGGAAATGGACAGAACCCGACACATCGACACGGTAGGCGCTCACACCGGTCCCGTTTTTTTGACCTTCAAAGCCCGGGAATCCCTGGACAAAATCGTCGCCGGGATTATTTCCGAAACACCGGAATACGATTTCACAGCCCACGACGGCATCGGCCATGCAGCCTGGGTGGTTAAGGATAAACGCCTCATCGAGGCCATCCGGAATGAATTCGCCCGAATTGACACCCTCTACATTGCCGACGGGCATCACCGGGCTGCGGCAGCCTCATCGGTCGGAAAATTACGCCGAACCCATAACCCGCACCACCAGGGCAACGAGGAGTACAATTTCTTTCTTGCCGTAGCCTTCCCGCACAACCAGCTCCGGATTCTGGACTATAACCGGGTGGTTGAAGACTTAAACGGTCTTGATAACGAAACGTTTCTGGCACGTATAGCGGAGGCTTTCATCGTATCCGCCGATTTTAAGAACAAGAGCCCAAAAGCCCGGCACGAATTCGGTATGTACCTGGACGGCCGGTGGTACAGACTGAAAGCCAGACAGGCAATATATCCGGAGGAAGACCCCATCGGCAGTCTGGATGTATCCATTCTTCAAAACAGTCTTCTGGAACCGATCCTGGCAATCAGAGACCCCAGGACGGACAAACGGATCGACTTCGTGGGCGGCATCCGGGGCATGACGGAACTGGAACGCTTGGTGGACGGCGGGGAATTCAGGGTGGCGTTTTCCATGTATCCGACAACGCTGGACGAACTTATCCGGGTCGCTGACGCAGGACTGATCATGCCGCCAAAATCAACCTGGTTCGAACCCAAGCTCAGAAGCGGTATTTTTGTCCACCTGCTGGACTAAAGAGGGCGGCAACCTGGTACAAAACGAGGTCTTCAGCAAGCTCGATCCTTTGCCGTCACCCGCTGGAAGATGCTTCTCTGCACCCGACATGACAAAATTGGTAAAGGCAAGGCTGTTTTAACCACATCACCGTATGTAACGGTGGGGTCCGAAAGGACATTATCATGGCCGCTGATGACGGATCGGTTTTGAAAAAAGAGGGGGAGACACTGGAAAAACTCTTTGACGCCGGATTGAAAATCATCCAGCCGTCCAGGGGTTACCGGTTTTCCATTGACGCCCTCCTTCTCGTTTCGTTTTTTCGTGAACTACCGGACGAACACATTCTGAAAATCGGCACCGGCAGCGGCGTCATCAGTCTGCTCCTGGCTCGCCGCAACCCGACCGTTCGTATTTGCGGTATCGAGATCCAGAAAGAACTGGCGGACATGGCCCGCCGGAACGCCGCCCTGAACGGCATGGCAGACCGGATCACGATACAGGAGGGTGACATCCGGCGGATGGGGAATCATTTCTCTCCGGGTTCCTTTGACGCGGCCCTTTTTAATCCCCCTTACCGCCGCCTACGATCAGGCAAGATCAATCCCGACCGCCAGAAAGCCATTGCCCGTCATGAAGTGGAAGGAGGCTTTGCCGATTTTCTCCATGGGGCCCGCCGATTGCTTAAACCCTCGGGCAGGATCACTTTTATCTATCCGGCCCCACGCTGTGCCGAAGCCATTTCGCGCATGCGTCGTGAAAAAATCGAGCCCAAACGAATCCGCGTCGTCCATTCCTATCCCGATTCGGAAGCGCAATTCATCCTTGTGGAAGGAATCAAGGAGGGGGGGGAAGAACTCCGTATTCTTTCCCCCCTCTTTATTTACAGAACGGGAAAGGAATATTCAGATGAAATGAAAGGGCTGTTCAGGAGTCTGGGGGCATCGGAACGCGAGAACTGTGAGTAAAAACATCGGCGACGCACATGCCATGGCAAACGACAATAAGGCAAAACCCGCTCAAACCTTCCTGTTTACATTCCGACCACACATTCCCGGCGGTCACACGTCCGACCTTCTTCCATTGACGGAGTCTTGAAACAGCCGGCAAAATGACCTTCAGAAAACAACGGGACCCGTTGAAATAGGCGGGCACCTCTGTACCGGGAGCACACTCAATGTTCCTCCCTGAAAGCCCGGACGGCTTCCTCCTGCAGCTTCGCCCCCTTTCCCTGATATTTTGGCGAAAAATGGTAAGGGACCAGCCTTTTCACTCCGCCCTTGCGGGCGATGGTTCCCGCCTGACGCGCCGTCAGATGATATTTTTCCCGGGCACGCTTTTCATCCTCGTGCAGGAAGGATGCCTCGATGAAAAGCAGATCCGCATTCTGGACTATAGAGAGCATTTTGACTTCATTTTCCGGGCTGAAAATCGCGTCGCCGATATAGGCGATTTTCTTGCCCTTTGTGATCAGGACCAGGCGTTCCTTCAGTTCGCCCAACGTAAAGATCCGCTCACACCCACGTCCGTCATATCCCCCCTTCCAGGAAGCTCGAATCGTCGAAGAGGGGTCCTCCTCCGCAGCAATCCGATCTTTCAATTCCATCAGCCAGGGGCCGGGCGGAATAGCCATCTCCCGCAGAACATCCTTGCGGATATTGATCCGGAATTTCTCTTCGAGGGCAAAAGCCAGGGAGGGAATGCGGTGGTCCAGAATTGTCGTCCGAACCCGATACAAGGGATAATCGACGAGCATCCCGTCTCCGATTGCACCCTCTGAGCCTTCTTCACGCCGGAAAGCATTTCGGCACCGGAAGAAGCAGGTCTTTTTTTTCTCCTTTTGGACTTCCGTCACCTCCAGATCTAAATCATTTTCGTAATTTTCAACCAGATTCCAGGTGTAACTACCCAAACGGTTTTCAACATTCCGGATGAACCCCTCCGGCCCGAAGAGCCGGAGGGTCCGGTCTCGTCCCAGACACACCCGAAGCAGATGATCAAAGCCGATGAAATGGTCCATATGGGTATGGGAAATAAAGATATGGCTGATCTTGAGCAGGTTACGGGGCGCCAGGCCGCGCAGGTCGCCCAAATCGAACAGCAGGGCTTCCCTCCGGTATCTGAGTTCCACAAAAACCCCGGGATCCTCAAAGGGATCATTGATCAGTCGGACATCGAACATAAAACAGTCCCCCCCAGTTGATGAAAATACCAGACATTTTTATTTTGCGCCACAGTCATGGAGCCACCGCCATCTCCCCCGTATGAAAAAGATGACCTAACTTGATCTTGACTTTCTTCCGGCCATACAGGAAAAGGAATCGATAGTCAAAAGAGGGAGACCGATACTTGGTCGTATCAGTGGAAAAAAGACAGGCTCTTTCGGAGCGTATGGAAAAACTCGGGATCCAGGAAGAGGATCTCCAGGAGACGTTCGTCCGCTCTTCCGGCCCCGGCGGGCAGAAGGTCAACAAGACCGCAACCTGCGTCCAGTTGGTCCACATCCCGACCGGGCTGGCCGTCAAATGTCAGCAGGAGCGTTCCCAGGCCCTGAACCGTTTTCTTGCCCGACGGCTCCTTCTGGACCGCATCGAACGGCTCAAAGAAGGATTTCTCAGGTCGGAAAAGGCAAAGATCGAAAAGATTCGCCGGCAAAAACGGAAACGCTCAAAGCGGGCCAAAGAGAAGATGCTGGAGGAAAAACGACAGACTTCGGAAAAGAAGATGTTAAGGGGCAGACCACAGGTGGATGATTTGGAATAAAAAAGGGGGAAGAAAGACTCTGTTTATCGCTTCCTTCCCCCTTCAATGATAACGGATCGCTATTACCCGAGCAACTTGATGATCGGATTCGCGTAAAGAATAACCAGAGAGATAACCAGCGCGTAAATTGCGATGGACTCAGTCATGGCCAAACCTACCATCATGGTCAGCATGATCTTGCCCTGAGCTTCTGGGTTTCTGCCCACTGCAACACTGCCGCCACTGGTGGCCTGTCCCATGCCCTGTCCGGCACCGATTGCACCCAAACCCATCGCCAAACCCGCCGCGATGAGGCTACACCCCAGTACGATCGCCTTCGTATAGTCGACCACCGCACCCGGAGCCGCCTCTGCCGCCAAAGCCATGGTTGCCGATGCCAGAAAAGCCACTGCCGTCCAGATACTGTACCTAAATACTTTTTTCATTTTTTCCTCCTGTCTGACTTTTTTTATTTACCGAATAAAACCCGAACAAAAACTTTCTTCACCCCCTTTCCTTTCGATATTCTGGATAGCCACTATCAACCAACATCGAAAGCTACCCACCTATTTAGCACTTTTTAGCGAAGAGCATGGAGAATGTCAAGGGATATTCCCGATGGGGAAAGGGGGAACCGGAGGGGATATGTCAAAGCGACCAAACGGTCGTGACATTCATGAGAGGCGGCATCATGAAACGACTTGATTTTGTCATGCCTCCATAATAAGCAATGTTTACAATCTGAAACGGCAGGGCCTTGACGTGAATTTGACCGATAGAGAAAAAAAAATTATCCGTTTCCTCCAGAAGGACCTGCCCCTGGTGCCACGCCCTTTCGCGGCATTGGAGAAAACCGAAGGCATCCCGGAAGACGAGGTCTTGTCAACGCTTACGCACTGGCTAAGGGAAGGGGTGATTCGCAAACTGGCCGCCCTGATCCGCCACCGGGAAGCCGGCTTTACCCGTAATGCGATGGTTGCCTGGGCCGTTCCGGCGGAGCACTGTAACGAGACAGGAACCCGCTTGGCCGCGTATCGGGAAGTCACACATTGCTACCAGCGAGAGCCCGCATTCCAGGGTAAATACAATCTCTTCACCATGATTCACCTGAAAGAAGGTTCCATGGACACGCTGCTGAACGACATGTCGACGGCGGTGTCCATTTCGGACTATGTTGTTCTGGAAAGTCTGGCGGAGTTAAAAAAAACCAGCATGGAGTATTTTTGACATGACGAATTTGTCCGAACGCCTGGCTCAGGAAGCCGGAGAAGTGATTGCCGGGGGGGTCAACAGCCCCGTTCGGGCCTTCAAAGCCGTTCGAACCCGGCCGCGTTTTATCCATCATGCGGTGGGATCGAGGATCCATGATGTCGATGGCAATGAATATATCGACTATGTCCTGTCCTGGGGACCCATGATCCTCGGGCACGCCCATCCCCGGGTGGTCGAGGCCATTCGGGCGGCCGCCGGGCAAGGCACCAGTTACGGCGCCCCGACGGAAGCGGAAACGACCATGGGCGTCCTGATCAAAAAAGCCTTTCCCACCGTCGAGCGGATCAGAATGGTCAGTTCCGGAACGGAAGCCACCATGAGTGCCATTCGTCTGGCAAGGGGATTCACGGGAAGGGACAAGATCGTTAAATTTGACGGATGCTACCACGGTCATGCCGATTCTCTTCTTGTCCAGGCCGGCTCGGGGTTACTCACCCTCGGCATCCCGGGAAGTCCCGGCGTACCGTCGTCTCTGGCCGCCTTGACCCTGTCTCTTCCCTTCAACAATCGGGAAACCTTCACGGGAGCGATTGAAAGATACGGTCAGGATATCGCCTGCGTCATCGTAGAGCCCGTTCCGGGCAACATGGGCGTTGTCCTTCCCGAACCGGGTTTTCTGGAATACGTGAGAAATCTGACAAAGCAACACGGGATTGTCCTCATCTTCGATGAAGTCATTACGGGCTTCCGCCTGACTTACGGCGGTTTTCAGACTCTAAAGGGGCTTCAACCGGACCTGACCTGCCTGGGTAAAATCATAGGCGGGGGGCTTCCGGTCGGCGTCTTCGGGGGCAAAAAGGAAATCATGGATTGCCTGGCCCCTGTCGGCCCGGTTTACCAGGCCGGCACCCTCTCGGGCAACCCCCTGGCCATGGCGGCGGGATGCGCCACCCTGACCATCCTCAAAGAAATGAGGGAGGAATATGATGCGTTGAACAACCGAACAGGCCATCTATGCGCTGAGATCCGGCACCTTTTCAAAACAAAAGGCCTTCCCATCACGATTAACCAGACCGGATCCATGTTTACCCTCTTTTTTACCGATGACCCCGTGACGGATCTGGCGTCAGCCCAACACGCCGACGGAGCCTTTTTTGTTACTTTTTTTGAAGAAATGATGAAACGGGGTATTTATCTCGCCCCTTCACCCTTTGAAGCTTCCTTTCTCTCTTTTGCTCACACAAGGGCGGATATTGAAAAAACCCTTGAAATCATCAATGACGTGTTGAGGAATCTATGACTCCACCAATCCGGAACAAGCGCATCACGATTACAGGCGGCAAGGGTTTTCTCGGCCGCCACCTGCTGACCCAGCTCCGGCAGCAAAACTGCGAACAACTGGCCATTGCGGATTTACCGGAGTATAATCTGGTCGATCGTCACGACATTGCCAGAATGTACGATGACACAAGACCGGACATCGTCATCCATCTGGCGGCCAAAGTCGGTGGGATCGGCTTCAACCAGAAAAATCCGGCAACCCTTTTCTATGAAAACCTGATGATGGGCACCCAGCTTCTCCACGAGGGATGGGTGAGGGGAATCGATAAATTCGTCGCCATCGGGACGATCTGCGCTTACCCCAAGTTCACGCCCGTCCCTTTCCGAGAAAAGGACCTCTGGGTTGGTTATCCGGAAGAGACAAACGCTCCCTACGGCTTGGCCAAAAAAATGATGCTGGTACAGTCCCAGGCCTACCGGGCGCAGTACGGCTTTAATTCGATTTTTTTGCTTCCGGCAAATCTTTATGGCCCGGGAGATAATTTCGATCCCCGTTCATCTCATGTGATTCCCGCCCTGGTAGATAAATGCGTCCGGGCTGTTCGGGAGGGTCAGGATGAGATCACGGTTTGGGGAACCGGGCGGGCCACCCGGGAATTCCTCTTCGTCAAAGATGCCGCCCGGGCCATCGCAACCGCCACCGTGCATTATGACAAAAGCGAGCCCGTCAACATCGGAACCAACTGCGAGATTTCCATCGCCGATCTCGTCGCGTTGATTGTGGAGTTGACAGGTTTCCAGGGACGCGTTCTCTGGGATCAGAACAAACCGGACGGACAGCCCCGCCGGGCCGTCGACCCGGGACGGGCCTTCCGCGAATTCTCTTTTTCAGCCGAGACACCTCTGCGGGAGGGACTTCAAGAAACGATCGACTGGTATGTGGCGAATTTGGGGGCTCCTTGAGTCCGGTGCGGTCATGGTCATACCAAAGGTAACCCCATGTGTCCGGTGAGGAATTTTGTTTGACTTGACCTTGTTTTCATGTTATTAGCCCCACGCTGATGGATAAGGAGACAAAGAAATCTCTCATGCAGATGACCTACGCAAGTACCGTGGGCATCTTCATGGCTATCGTGATCTTTGGCGGCGTTTATTTAGGCAGCTACCTGGATCGCAAGTTTGGAACCGCCCCTTATTTCACCATTCTTTTGCTTATCCTGGGTGTGTTTGTCGGATTTCGCAATGTCTATCTTTTAATTAAAAAAATTAAGGATGATACACCCTTCATAAAGGGTATAAAAAGTGAACCCCATAGAAAAAGACCCCCTCCAGCGAAAAATTGAGATCTTCAACTGGATCCTGTTGGGGATGTTTCTCCTTATCAGTCTTCTTTTCCTGTCTCCTCGTTTCGCTCTGGGCGTCTTTCTGGGTGGTCTGATCAGTATCATCAATTTCTACTGGCTTTACAAAAACATGAAGGATGTTTTCGCACGGCTCAGCGGTTCGGCCAAGTCGGCGATGATGTTCAAATACTTTATTCGGCTGGCCCTGACGGCCGTGGTTCTTTTTTTCATTGTGACAAGCAATAAAGTGGACATTTTAGGGCTTCTGGTCGGCCTTTCCGTGGTGGTCATCAACCTGGTGCTGACGGCGATCATGACCCTGTCAAAAAAAAACTGTCTGGAGGAGGTTAAATAAACAATGCATCCCCTGTCTTTTCTGGAACTTGCATTCCCCGGTATGCCCACCCATGTGACCTACACATGGTTGATCATGATCGGACTGGTGATTCTGTCCTTCCTTGCAACCCGGCGCCTGAACATCAATCCGGGCGGCGTTCAGAACGTCATGGAAGTGATTATCGACGCCATGTACAAACTGCTGCTCGACACCATGGGCGAGCACGGCAAGAAGTTCTTCCCCTTGATCGCGACGATCGGTCTTTTTATTTTGACCTCGAATCTCCTGGGTCTTATTCCGGGCTTCGAATCACCCACGGGCAATCTGAACACCAACCTCTGCATGGCCCTGGTCGTCTTTTTCCTGACGCATATCGTAGGCGTCAAGATCCATGGCTGGAAATATCTGAAACAGTTTGTCGGCCCCAGTCCCTGGCTTGCGCCTCTGATTCTCCCCATCGAACTCGTCGGGCATCTGGCCCGTCCCGTTTCCCTGACCTTCCGTCTGTTCGGAAACATCGAGGGGGGACACATCGTTCTGGCCGTTCTGATCATCCTGGTGCCCCTGCTGATCCCCCTGCCGATCTTGGTTCTGAAGCTCCTGATCTGCTTCATCCAAACCTTGGTTTTCATGCTCCTGTCCATGATGTACATTGCAGGGGCAATGGAAGAAGCCCATTCCTGACCCTTTATCGACTTACCGGAGACCGGTCATCACGACCGGTCTCTTTTTTGTACGGATGGAAAAGAACAGAATTTATACCCGGATATCCAATAGAATTTATACGCCTGTATACGGGGTCATTTCGACCGCAGGGAGAAACCTTGCTTCTCTCTGAATCCGTTTATCCCGGTCGGGAGGAGATGACTTCTCCTTGATATTCTTAACCCAATCCGTCAATCTGATTCATAATTTCTTGTTGGCAACCTTCTCGGAGCCTCTTACTCTATATCCCGCCTGCATAGGGGGCATTTCTACTTACCGCAATGAAATTAAGCGGATACGTATCGTTCCATGGATATGCTTGAAGCCGACATATTATACGGATCCCCATAATACACCACAACAAATGAACACCATGGTATAAGTTATTGAATATATGGCTTTATACAATGGTTTAGCCGCAATATTTGAAGGCGTGTTATGCGGATCGGTCACGTCAAGTAATGCTTGCAATTTCGGGTAACGAGTCCATCTACATCTTCCGATTACGCTGCCTTTCGTAGTGCTGCCCGTTGCTCTTCTATGAGCGACGGTTTCACATAACATCTTTCTGTCGACCAGTCCTCGCCATATTCAATCAGGTAGGCGCTGACAAGGCGAAGATAACTATCCATGCCGGGGAAGATGCCCGCAACCCGGGACCGTCGCCGAATCTCCCGATGGAGGCGTTCGATGATGTTGACGGAGTGAAACAAGAAAGCCCCCCGGTAGTTTATTACGACCGGGGGGCTTTCTAATTCAGATATTAAACCCTTCTTACAATTCAAGTTGCTCGAATTCCCAGTTCACCTGGGCACTCAGATAATCGGCCCCGTTCGTATAACGGATCTCCCCATCCGCAAGGGGGGCGGGACGAACCACACCCTGTTTGGCCGTCCTCAGACTGATGAAACGGGCACGAAGCGCCATTCTCAGTTTTTCCGTCTTACCGACTTCGGGAATCCTGTCGAATATGGTTGGATAATCCGCCTTCAGAACCTGGGCAAAGCGGTTCAGGCGACGTTCACCGGACAAAAATGTCCCGGCCCTTTCCCCGGAAACCTTTAGGGGGAGTATCAGGTCCGCTTTTTCCACGGTCGGCGTCAGGAACGCGTCAGCCACCACGATGAAATCCGCTTTACCGACAACTTCATCTGCAACTTTCCCGCTCACCGCACAGCCGACGGGATCCTCTCCCAGGATGAACAAGCCTCTTCGGGCCGCTATATCCTCGGCAAAGCCCATTTCCAGAAGACCCTGGGCGTTTGGCGTCAAAGGCAGGCCGAGAACCGGACAACCCTTTAACACCGCAAGATTCGCCGCCCACCGTGCCGTGTTGCCCCCAGCCCTGCCGGAAATGACGATAACAGGATTTTGTGCCCCGTTCAGGGCCGACAGCAGATCGTCATCCTCTTCGCAGGCGGCCACCTTGAGTCCTTTGAACAGCCCCTTCGTCTCCGCAGTCTTGACGGATTTCGCAACCGTTTTACAGACACCGGCCAGTGTCGCCGCGGGCGAATGGCTGACGTCGAAGATGTCGAAAGCATGATGCAGCGTCCTCGGGGCTTCCATCCCCAGACCATACAGGGTAGCGCCGTTCTTTTTCGCGCCGCGGATTTTGACACCGAGAACCGTCATCATGTCTTCATCGTCGAAACCAACCGCAAGAACCATGTCGGCCGCATCCACCACATTATAACTCCAGGGTGAGCCGACCGTGCCAAACGTTTCGTTGATCGCCTCACCAACCTTGAGGGAGTCGGAGGAGAAAGAGGATTTCAACCCTTCCGGCATGTTTTTATCAACGAAGACATCGAGCTGAGCCAACTCCTCCAAGGTCAGCCGACCTCCCGCATATATCCCCCAGTCTTTACCCGGTATGCGGCCCACACTACCCACAAGAATTTTGTGTGCTTCCGTCCAGGAGATGGGTTTCAGGATATCCCCGTCCCGTTTCATCGGTTCCGTAATCCGGGGCAGGTTGTTTATATAGCGGGTACCGTAACGCCCGTACCTGCACAGGAGACCGTTATTCGGATCGCGTTCCGGTGCCTTCACAGAGACAAGGCGGCCGTTCACCGTGGCCAGATTGAGATGACAACCGAATCCCCCGAAGGTGCAGACACCCGGCATCTCGATCGCATCCTCCGGGACCGTCTTGGTACCGGGGAACCTTTCATCGAGCGATCCCGTGGGGCAGTTCTGTACACAGGTACCGCAAGACTCGCAGTCCGTCTCCTGCAAGGCGACCCCGAACGAAGGCTGAACCGTCGTCACGTAACCGCGGTCGACGAAACCCCAGGCTCCAACATGCCTCAGTTCATCGCAAGCCCGTACACAGGCACCGCACAGGATGCATTTGTTCTGATCTTTCATAATGAAAGGATGCCTCAAGTCCGGTTCGAATCGAATTTCTCCTTTCGTTTTCAGCGCTGTCGGTTCCGCGTCGACGACCTTGCCGATCTGCCGCAGTTCGCAGTCATACTGGGAGAAACACCCGCATTCCAGGCATCGACCGGCTTCCCGGCGCAATTCCCCTTCAGCAAAACCCAGCTCGCATTCCTTGAAATCCTTGATACGCTCTTTGGGATCAACCATGGGCATCTCGGCACGCGGTTCAGCAGGATAACGGTTCTTCCACTCCTCTTCGAGCGGTCTGAGATCTCCCAAGGATTTTCCGCGCTGAACCGAGTAGACGCCGGGAATGGGCGTCAAATCCCGTCCTTTCAAAAAACGGTTGATCTGGGTGGCCGCATTGCGCCCGTCGGCGATACTCTCGACCACCGTGCAGGGGCCCCTCATGGCATCACCGCCGGCGAACACCTCCGGAATATCCGTCTGGAAAGTGTCCTCATTGACCACAAAGGTCGACCATCTGGTCGTCCGGACCTCGCAATCGGCGCCGATACAGGCGACATCCGGTTCCTGGCCGATCGCCATGATGATCGTATCCGCCTGGAGCATGAATTCCGACCCCTCGATGACGACCGGGCTGCGCCGGCCCGATGCATCGGGTTCACCCAGTTCCATGCGAACGGATTCAATGGATTCCATTCTCTTCTTCCCGTGAATCCTAACCGGATTGGTGAGAAAGTGAAAGCGCACGCCTTCCTCTTCCGCATCGTGCACTTCAATGGGATCGGCCGGCATTTCCGCACGGCTTCTCCGATAAACGATATAGCAGTTTTTCGCACCCAGACGCAGAGACGTCCGAACGGCATCGATAGCCGTATTTCCACCGCCCACGACCACCACCGTTTCGCCTAGGTCAAATTGCTTGCCGAGTTTCACATCCCGCAGAAAGTCGATCCCCTGATAGACCCCTTCGAGTTCCTCGCCGGGAATTCCCATGGACTTGCTTACATGGGCGCCGACGGCCAGGAAGACCGCATCAAAGGATCGCCGCAGACCATCGATTGTCACATCCTTGCCCAATTCCGTGTTGTAGATGAATTCCACGCCCAGAGACTCGATTTCCGCGATTTCCGCATCCAGCTCATTTTGGGGCAGGCGGTAATCGGGGATGCCGTACCGGGTCATGCCGCCCGCTTTCGGCAGTTTTTCGATGATCATGCACTGATGTCCCTGCTGGGCCAGGTAATAGGCACAGGACATCCCGGCCGGCCCGGCGCCGACGATGGCCACGGTCTTACCGCTTGACGGAGCGACCGGTGGGTTGTAGCGGGTACCCCTTTCGAAATTCCTGTCCGAGATGAATCGCTTGATGGACTTGATCGAAACCGTTTCATCCACCAGATTGCGGCGGCATTCCTTCTGACATGGAGCGGGACAGACCCGGCCCAGGATACCGGGAAAGGGGACCTTCTCCTTGATGAGCTTTTCCGCGTCGTGGTATTCGCCGTTGGCGGCCAGTCCCACATAACCCTGGATATCAATGCCCGCTGGACAGGTCATGTTGCACGGGGCCACACAATCCGCAAAATGATTGGAAAAGAGCAGTTCTATGTCGAGTTTTCGAAGACTCTGGATCAGTTCGGTCTCCGTATTGATTGTGATACCGTCAAAAACCGGCGCCGCACAGGCCACCACGGGATATCTCGCGTTTTTCTGTTCGACAAGACAGACCCGGCAGCTTCCGAAAGGGTCGATCTGAGCGCGCTCACAGAGAACGGGAATGCCGATTCCGTTTCGTTTGGCCACTTCGCGAATGGTTTCACCTTGTCTCGCTTCATATTCTCTACCGTTTATTCTAACTTTGATCGCCATAATTCCTCCTATTCGACAATGATCGCGTCGAATTTACATGCGTCCTTGCAGAAGCCACAACGGGTGCATAATTCATCGTCGATTTGGTGAACCTGCTTGCGTTCACCGGTTGCGGCACCGACGGGACACGTCTTCGCACAGAGTGTGCAGCCAGTACATTTATCGGCCACCACCCGGTAAGTGATCAGGGCCTTGCATTTTTTGGCCGGGCATTTCTTCTCGCGGATATGGGCTTCGTATTCGTCCCGGAAATAACGCAGTGTGGTCAGAACCGGGTTCGGAGCGGTCTGACCCAGACCGCAGAGCGATCCCTTGATGATGGCGTCACAGAGCTTCTGAAGCAGGGGGATATCCTCCTCAGTGCCCTCTCCCGCTGTAATCCTCTCGAGGATTTCAAGCATCCGTTTTGTACCGACGCGACAGAAGGTGCATTTGCCGCAGGACTCCTCGACCGTAAAGGAGAGGAAATAACGGGCAATGTCGACCATGCAGGTGCCCTGATCCATAAAGACCATACCGCCAGAACCGACAATGGCCCCGGTCGCGGTAATATTTTCGTAATCGATCGGCGTATCATGAAGATGAGAGGGAATACATCCGCCCGAAGGCCCGCCCATCTGGACGGCCTTGCACTTGCCGTTGTTGATGATGCCGCCGCCGATATCGTTGACGATTTCGTTGATGGTTATCCCCATCGGCACCTCAATCATTCCCCCGCGATTGATCTTGCCGGCGAGAGCGAACACCTTGGTTCCCTTCGACATGTCTGTGCCGTACTTGGAAAAGGCGGCTCCCCCCTCCCTGATGATGTAGGGGATGTTGGCGTAAGTTTCGACGTTGTTGTTGTTCGTGGGTTTCCCCCAGATACCCTGCGTCGCCGGGAAAGGTGGGCGGGTGCGGGGCATGCCCCGTTTCCCTTCGATGGACGCGATCAGGGCCGTTTCCTCCCCGCAGCCAAACGCGCCGGCTCCCTCGATGACATGGAGGGTAAAGCTGAAGTCGGTGCCCAAAATATTTTTCCCCGAATAGCCTCTCGCCTCCGCCTGATTGATGGCCAGGCGAAGCCTCTTCACAGCCAGCGGATATTCGGCTCTGACGTAGAAGAACCCAACCTGGGCGCCCACCGCATAGGCACCGATGGTCATCCCCTCGATCACGCCGTGGGGATCGCCTTCCAGGGTGGAGCGGTCCATAAAGGCACCGGGGTCCCCTTCATCGCCGTTGCAGATCATATATTTTTCCTCGCCCGGGGCATCCTTTGCGAACTGCCATTTCATTCCGCAGGAAAAACCTGCTCCTCCACGCCCCCGGAGTCCGGAAGCACGAACCTGATCGATAACATCCTGACGGTCCATGGTCTTCAAAACTTTCTCCAGGGCCCGGTAACCACCGGCCGCAACGTAGTCATCGACGTTTTCCGGATCGATGACACCGATATTCTTGGTGGCCAACTTGACCTGCTTGTCCTGATAGGATGATTGCGTCGTCGGGTGATCGGGGTGAAGGATGATCCAGTCTTCAAGGTGTGTCCCTTTAGCCAGAGCATCAATGAATTTTTGAACCTTGTCAGCCGTCAGATTACCATAGGTGTATACTTTCTCTTCCTCGATCACATCGATAATCGGTTCCAGATAGCACATACCGTTACAGCCTGTTTTCCTGATCTCAAAATCACTGTTCCCGTCAAGCAATTCATGTAGCTTGTTCAGGGTTTCTTCCGCTCCTGCGGCAATCCCGCAGGAATTGTATCCAATACGGAGGATTTTCATCATTCAGCCTCCTTCTTCTTGTACTCTTTCATAACTTTGCGAACCTTGTCCGTGGAGAGTTTCCCATAGACTTTTTCCCCAACCATGATGACGGGGGCCAGGCTACAGCATCCCAGACAAGCCACCGACTCGACGGTAAACAGCATATCCGGCGTCGTCTCTCCCGACTTGACATTCAGCGCACCCTCAATGGCTTCGGTAAGGCCGTCGGCATTCTGAACATGACAGGCCGTCCCATGACAGACACGAACCAGGTTTTTTCCGACGGGCGTCAGGCGGAATTGGGCGTAAAAAGTGACAATTCCATAAATGCTGGCGGTTGAAACTCCCATACTTCTGGCAACACGTTCCAGAGCTTCCTTTTCCAGGTAGCCCTTGTGCGCCTGAACCTGCTGAAGCACGGTGATGAGCGTTCCCTTATGGCCCCTGTAACGCTCCAGTACCTCATCGACATAACTAAAATCCAGTTGTTCCATTTTCAACTCCTTGGAAGAAGACTCAACGCCACCGTGAAACCCGACACGGAGAAGCAGAGACCCGTACGGAACGGGTATCCGCCTTTACCTGAACGAAGGCGTTTTCTCGAAGACGCTTATCAAACGATTACGGTGGAAAGTCGCCTAACCACCATAGGCCGGGGGGAGAAACTTGAATTGGGTACCACCCGACATTCTATGTATAAAAGGGCATTCAGCGATCATGGCGGACAGTTACCTGTGTTTTCAATGATGAGAATACCTTTCAATCGCGGCGACATATACTAAAAAGGCGGGTGAAGGTCAAGGAGAAAAAACGGAACGGGAGAGGCAAAATGGACGTCTCTTCCACACCTAAGGTCCTGTATTTTCGGCTGTTTTATCAGGGGCTATGCTATACCAGACGCTCCGCCACAATCTCCGCAATATCCTTTACGACAATCTGTCCGGAAGCATTTTCGTCCTTCAGTCCGTCCTCAAACATGGTCATACAGTACGGACACGCCACACTGATCACTTCCGCATCCGTTGCCAGGGCATCTTTTGTCCGTTCGACATAAATTCGGCTTCCCTGATTTTCCTCGAGCCACATGCGGCCGCCGCCTGCGCCACAACAGAAACTCTCCGAACCGTGGCGGCTCATTTCTACAGGCGCCTTTCCGCCGCAGACCCTGGCGATGATCGCTCTCGGCTCCTTGTAGATATTGTTATAACGTCCGAGATAGCATGGATCATGGTACGTGACGCGCATCCCCGTTTCCCCTTTCAGTTTGAGTACGCCGCTCTGCAGGAGCTTGTGAATGAGTTGGGAATGGTGGATCACCTCGAAATCGACGCCGTACTGCCCGTAATCGTTTTTCAATGTACTGAAACAATGAGGACAGTAGGTGATGATTTTTTTGATCCCGTACTTTTTGAAGATTTCTATATTGTCCCTCACCAGGATATCGAAAACATATTCGTTCCCCAGTCTCCGCAGAGAATCGCCACAGCATTTCTCCTCATTACCCAGCACACCCCAGGAAAGACGGGCGGCGTTGAGGATCTTCGCCACAGCCGTCGTCACCATCCTGCCCCTTGGATCAAAGGATCCCGAACAGCCCACATAGAAGAGATACTCGACTTGGGCGCCATGTGAAAGGATCTTGATGTCCCGGTCATGGACCCACTTTTCCCGTTCATTCGGTGCGATTCCCCAGGGATTGAATCGCTGTTCCGAATTTTCGAAAAAAGCGATCAATTCTTCCGGGAAGGCAGCCTTTTCCACAACCAGATGACGCCGGAGCCCAATCAGTTTCGGTACATGTTCGATAAAAACAGGACACTGCTGCATGCAGGCCCCGCATGTCGTACAGGACCAGATGGCATCAACCGAAATGCTTTCGTCACGCGTATTGATAAGCGGAACAGCCATCTCGGCCGAATCGGGAGCGGAAACAAGCGTGTCCGGGGGTCTGGAAGCAAGCAGAATCCGGCCATTGGCCAAGAGATTGAGTTTTCCCTCATGAACAACCTCCTTGGGATTCAGGGGTTTGTGCGTGTTATGGGCGGGGCAGGCCGCCTGGCACCGGCCGCACTCCGTGCAGGACAGGAAATCCAGCAGGTCCTTCCATGAATATTGGACTATCTTTGAAACGCCAAAGCGTTCCCCGCGACGAAAGATCATCCGGGGAACGGTATTTACAAATGAGGCATTCCTGAAAAAGATATTCGGTATCGCCGTCAGGATATGCAAATGTTTGCTGTAGGGCAGATAATTGAGGAAAAACAAGAGTACCAGGGCATGAGTCCACCAGAATATCCGTCCCAGGGCATGGCCCCCTTCCTGGGTCAGTCCCCGGAAGAGAGGCGCCAGGAGAGAAGAAACCGGCATGGTCCAGCGGGAAATCGCTTTTCCGTTCAACCGGATTTCGCTGGCATGATAACCGAAGTAGGCAACTATTAGAACGGCAACCAGACCCAAAATCACAAAGGCATCCACTGTCTGGTCGATATAGGCGGGACGGAAGAACATCCGCCGAATAACGGCGTTGAAAACGCATACCAGCACCACAACCGACATGATATCGGCCATGAAGAGCATGGCCCCATAGGGGATATCTCCCAAAAACCAGAAGGAGAAGCGGGGGAAGACACCTGAGACCAGAAACTCCACATTCATCAGAAGGAGAAACATGAAACCCCAGAACAGAAGCAGGTGGTTCACGCCGAATCCTTCACTTACAACACGAACCTGGGCGAAGCCATACACCAGCATACCCCGGAATCGCGACCAGAGACGATCAAAACGATTCTCACTCCGCCCGAGGCAGATCATGGCAAAGAGGCGGTACAGGTTGCGCAAAAAGAAACCCACCGCACCGACAAGAATGAACAGGAACAACAAGGATTCGACGGAACTCAAGGGAACTCCTTTCTATTTACCGGTAAAGCCTCATGACGATTTTCACGACACCTTTTGTCTTCTACGGACCTGTAACCTGTCCGGGCTGTTTTTCCAGATCCAGCCAGAACAGATTCGAGATGTCCGATGAGACCGGGTGTGCCCAGCTCGTGTGCAATTTATCGATCAGAGCGGGGAGGATTTCGAAAACATCCCCGACGATGCCCAAATGGGCAACCTGAAAGATCGGCGCATTGCGGTCTGTGTTTATCGCAATGATATGCTCCGAATCCTGCATCCCAACCAGGTGTTGAATCGCCCCGGAAATCGCGCAGGCAATGTAGAGTTTGGGACGAACGGTTTTCCCCGTCTGGCCGACTTGACGTTCATGGGGCATCCAGCCGGCATCCACAGCGCTGCGCGAAGAGGCCACCACACCCCCCAGAAGATCTGCCAGATCGTACAGTATCTTGAAATTCTCCGCGTTCTGAAAACCCCGGCCACCGCTGACAATCACATTGGCCACCGAAATATCGATGGCGCCCTCAGTTTTCAGGGGAATGATCTCCAGCACGGCGCTGTTCAGAAGATCGGTCTGCAACCCGAAGGGTTCCGTCATGACAGGCCCCGTTCGACCGGGGTGTACATCCGGCTTCGGCATCACGTGGGGACGGACGGAAGCCATCTGGGGGCGTGCCGTTTCCGTTAGAATCGTCGCCATGATGTTGCCCCCGAATGCTGGGCGCGTCTGCTCCAGAAGCCGGCGGCTCTTGTCGATCGCCAGACCCGTACAGTCCGCGGTCAGTCCCGTCTGCAACTCCGTGGCAATGGCTCCCGCCAGATCACGCCCCAACCCCGTTGCCCCAATCAATATCACTTCCGGTTTGTATTTCCGAATCAGGGTCAAGGCCCCGTGCAGATAGGGCTCCGTACGATAGTGTTCCAGAAGCGGATCCTCTGTCATAAAAACAACGTCGGCCCCGTACGCAAAAGCCTCATCCGCCAGATGTTTGATGTTCGAACCGAGAACGAACGCAGACAATTGGACCTGCAAGTCCCTGGCAAGGGTCCGACCCGCGCCGAGAAGTTCCCAGGACACCGAATGGGCCTTGCCTTCGGCCTGTTCCACAAACACCCAGACACCTCTCCAGGCATCGAGAGACGATTCCGTTTTCTCCGTCATCGATGCCGAGGCATCCTCGTCTTCAACCGGCTCACTGTGCTCAGCACTCCCCTTGTCGAGTTCTTCCAGCAACCTCTGCTCCTCCGGAGTAAAAGCCATCCGAAGCGCCTCCGCCGGGCAAACCTTGACACATTTCGCGCAGCCGATACACTTGTCCGTCAGAATGATGGGCTCATCCTTTTCGTTCATTTCTATGGCATCCACCTTGCAGGCCGCTTGGCAGCGGGCTCCGCATGCAATACACTTTCCGGGGATCAATTCAGCCTTGCCGCGGGGTCTCTTGACTTTTTTTTCCATCGTCACTCCTAAAAAATCGGCCCATGAGGGGACATAGGCAGGATTTGCAAACCGGCAAATCCATGTTCAACAGTTCTCTTCGCTCCGTCAGTGCCCCAACGATATGAAATCCCAGTCCAGAAGCTTTTTGAAAACCATGTCCACCGCCCTGTCCATCTTTTCTCCCTCCCCATCGACGATCTCACCCTTGTCCCGCTGCGGGGCAAAAATCTTGCGCACCTGTGTCGGGGATCCTCTCAAGCCGATCATATCCGGATCCAGTTTCAGAACGTCATTCGTCCAGATCGGCACTTTTGCTTCCAGCGCCTCCAGACGCCCCGGGACCGTTGGGTAACGGGGCACATTCACTTCGCGAACCACCGTAATCAATACAGGCAGCCTCGACTCGACGATCTCGTGCATTTCCTCGAGAACGCGCCGAACAACAATGATCCGTTTTTCCTTGTGAATCTCCAGAATACGGTCCACCAACGTCAGTTGTGAATATTTCAGCCGACACGCAATTCCCGGTCCCACCTGGGCCGTGTCACCGTCGATCGTCTGTTTACCGCATAAAACGATATCCACCGGCTTTTGCCCGTCGAGCCTGCGGATCGCTTCCGACAAAACCAGACTTGTCGCCAATGTATCGGCGCCCCCGAAGGCACGATCACTGAGCAATACGGCATCGTCTACACCAAGGGCCATGGCCTTTTTCAGAACCGCGTCCGCCGCGGGGGGACCCATCGAAATGGCTGTCACGCAGCCGCCATATTTTTCTTTCAAACGCAAGGCCTCTTCCACCGCATGATTGTCAAAAGGATTCGTAATAAACGGCACCCCTTCGCGGACCAGGGTGTTCGTTACAGGGTCGATGATCACCTGTGTTGTGTCCGGTACCATTTTCACACAGACAACATAATGCATGGTTCTCTCCCGTTCGATTTTATTTTGACGCGACCATCACGGCGTTTCGGCATCATATTCGTACAAACAAATAAATTTTTCAAATACATTTGATGGGGGATGGCACACCGCCGAATTCAATGCGCCGGAGGATTGTTCAAGAGAGGATTTTCCAAGCCGGATCCTTTATTGCCTATGAAAAAGGCCGGGATCGTTCGATCCCGGCCTCCCTCACATCATATGCCTTGCAGCCGATAATTCCTAGGCTTTCCCTAATTTTCGTTCCGCATCCAATATTTCCGCGGTGGTCTTGAGTACCGTATCGGAGTTGAGGGATATGCTGTTGATGCCGTATTCGACCAGAAGTCTCGCCACTTCGGGGTAATCACTGGGTGCCTGACCACAGATACCGATTTTTTTACCGATTTTTCTTGCCTTGCTTATGGCCATCCTGATCAGTTCCTGCACGGCGGCGTCCCGTTCGTCGAAAATGTGGGCCACTTCTGCGGAATCACGGTCCAACCCCAACGTCAGCTGGGTCAGGTCATTGGAGCCAATGGAGAAGCCGTCGAATATTTCCCCGAATTCTTCAAGCATGATCACGTTGCTGGGAATCTCCACCATCATATAAATTTCAAGACCATTCTCGCCCTGGACCAGGCCCCGGTCAGCCATGGTTCGGACAACCTTCCCGGCTTCCGTCAACGTCCGGCAAAAAGGGATCATCAACTTGACATTGGTGAGCCCCATGACGTCCCGCACACGCTTCATGGCATCACATTCCATAAAGAAACCATCTCTATAGCGGTCATCGTAGTAGCGGGAAGCACCCCGGAAACCGATCATCGGGTTTTCCTCGACGGGTTCAAAGAAAGAACCACCGACGAGGTTATAATATTCGTTGCTCTTGAAATCACTCATACGCACGATCACGTCATTCGGGTAGAAGGCGGCACCGATCTTGGCCACCCCTTGCGCCAGACGGTCGATAAAAAACTCTCTCCGGTCCGCATATCCTCTCGTAATTCTGTCAATTTCCGCACGAACAGCTTCGTCCGTCACCTGGTTGAAATTGACGAGGGCCATGGGATGAACACTGATGAAATGGCTGATGATGAACTCCAGGCGAGCCAGACCTATGCCGTCATTTGGTATGGAGGCAAGGGAAAAAGCATTTTCCGGATTGCCGACATTCATCATGATCTTCGTGGATGGGCGCTTGAGCGTGGTGACGTTAACCCGGTTCACATCATATTTCAGAATGCCTTCGTATACCCTTCCCACTTCACCCTCGGCACAGGAAACGGTCACCTCCTTGACATTTTTCAAGACCTCCGTACCGTTTTCCGTACCCACAATACAGGGGACCCCAAGTTCACGGCTTACAATCGCCGCATGGCAGGTTCTGCCTCCCCGATCGGTCACAATGGCTGCGGCGATCTTCATGATGGGCTCCCAGTCAGGATCGGTCATTTCAGTCACCAGGACCTCGCCCGCTTTGAAAGTCTTGATCTCCTTTACCGATTCGATGATGTGCACCGGCCCTGCGCCAATCCTGGAGCCGACACTGGTTCCGAGCAGAATGGGCGTTTTTTCTTCACAGAGAACATAATTTTCGAGGACACTCCCGTCCTTTTGGGATTGCACGGTTTCAGGCCTCGCCTGCAGGATGAAAAGTTCCTGGGTGATACCGTCCTTGCCCCACTCGATATCCATGGGTTTGAAATAACCCGCCTTTTCTGAATAATGTCCTTCAATGATGGCGGTCCATTGGCCCAGTTTCAGGACCTCGTCATCGCTCAGGCAAAAATTGTGGCGATCCTCTTCGGGCACCGGGACAATCTCCGTTGCGCTCTCCTTTTTGGAATCGGAGTAGATCATCTTGATCTCCTTGGTCCCCAGTTTCTTCTGGATAATGGAACGGAAACCTTCCTTCAGGGTCGGTTTAAAGACATAAAATTCATCAGGATTGACGATCCCCTGAACGACGGTCTCCCCCAAACCATAGGAAGCGGTAACCAGAATTGCCTCCTTGAAACCCGATTCGGTGTCGATAGAAAAGATAACCCCCGAGGCCCCCTGATCCGAGCGAACCATCTTTTGTACCCCAATGGATAAAGCGATAGTCAGATGATCGAAACCCTTATCCACCCGGTAGGAAATCGCCCGATCCGTAAACAGGGAAGCGAAACACCTCTTGCACGCATCAATCAGGGCGTCCTCGCCCCGGACGTTCAGGAATGTCTCCTGCTGGCCGGCAAAACTCGCGTCGGGCAGATCCTCCGCCGTGGCGGAACTGCGGACGGCGACATCCGTATCCGGTCCGTACTCTTCACACAGGCGCTTATATCCCTTCAAAACTTCATTACGGAGATCATCGGGAAATTTCGCGCTATAAATCAGGGACCGGATCTGCTCGCCTTTACTTCGCAAATTATCCAGGTCGTGTGTGTCCAGATCCTTCAGAACATTTTTGATTTCCTTGCCGATTCCCGCGGATTCCAGCAGATATCGATAGGCCGCGGCGGTTACGGCAAATCCATCGGGTACGCTCACCCCCTTGGAAGTCAACTCTCTTCTCATCTCGCCGAGGGATGCATTTTTGCCCCCTACCTGTGGAATATCCTTCAATTCTATCTCATCGAACCACAAAATCAGTTGCTCATCCATCATCGGTTTCCTCCTAAGCTGGTTGGAATCGGATCTCCATGCATTTTGGTGATCCCGTGTATCAGTTTTACCCACAACAGTCAACAAAATATCCTCTAAATGGCGGCACCAATTAACAAATTACTCTTTACCTTCAGTGGCTTACATCCTTTGTGAAAAATCCAGACGTACGGGCAGACTCCCGGACACTTCAAGAACAGGTCCGTTCATCATGAACTGTACACCGCCGGCCTCCACCCTGGTTTCCTCACCGTCCATAACCCATTCATACAGTTTTTTCGCGTCATTCAGAACCGGTTCGGCAGGAACCTTGTAGACACGGTTCTGCATTTCTTCATCAAACAGCCCGACGCAACCGTGAGATGCAGGCCGCCCCGGCATATCCCGAGCGTGAATCCAGTATCCCGTATCATCGGGAGAGACATAAAAACGGATGGCATAGTCCATGGGATATTTTGATTTGCCGTCAGCCGTATCATAAAGAGACGATCGATGGTGCCTGTCGAGTGCGTCCACACGGAAAATACCGGGAGGCGTTTCATGTTTCGCCTTTCCTGTAACGGCGGGCATGGAAAACTTCTGTTTCCCGTATTCGTATGCCCCGATCCACTGTTCCGTCACATCAATAAGGATGTATTTTCGAAAGGGCTTCGCTTTTCCGTACATTTCCGGCAGCGGTGTGTAATGTTCAATGTCTTCGAGATTGAGAGGCACCTTGATGGTCATGCCCGGATAGGCGTGACGGCGGTCAAGGCGGTTGAAACGGGCCACCCAAACCCATCGGTTACCAAAGAGCCGCTCCAGGCTTTCGTCGGGGAGGATGAAATGGGGACGCCAGGGGATATTCTTCAAACTCGGATAAACAATGCGTCCCAGGTCTTCCATGGCCGAATCCTCGGGAAGCGGGCCGGGAAGAGAGATAAGCCGCGGGTTGTATGCAATGATGACGCACATGAGGAGGATAGCCAGGGTCAAACGAACGGACAATTGTGGCATGCTTATCTTTCAACAGAAATTTTGTTGAGCTTATACCATTTCCCCTCCCCGGATTCAATGGTTTTGGCATGATGTGCCTGCCGATCTGCCCTTACAAAACAGGCCGTCAGCCCCCGATCATGACGACCTGCAACGAATGAAGGGATACCTGCCGAATTTTGGCGACGCCTACCCGTCGTTTCAGACCCGACAACGGTCAGCACACGCCGGGGCACCGAAAAACAAGGCAAGGGGAGATCACAAGAATTTTTGGCAATTGATCCCACATGGGCATCCATGATAGAGGTGCCGTATGGGTTAAAAGATATGTTATGAATTGACTGGAAACGAAAACAAAACAGGCGGAATATCTGTCGAAAAAATACCTTGAATTTGATAGGTGCCTCTCCGGTCGGCATCGGACGCATCCCACGGAAGATCAGGAGGATTGAAGAGGATAAAATTATGACTAAAAGCAATAACGGCGAAGGCTCCCTGCACGAGATCTTTGGTTCCAGTGTGTTCAGTGACGCCATCATGAAGGAGCACTTGCCGAAACCAACCTACCAGGCCCTGAAAAAAACGATCGATGAAGGACTTGATCTCGATCCTGCCGTGGCGGATGTTGTGGCCATCGCCATGATGGGTTGGGCCATCGAAAAGGGAGCGACCCATTTTACCCACTGGTTTCAGCCCATGACCGGCATCACGGCAGAGAAACACGACGCCTTTATCTCGCCAACCCCCGAAGGCAAGGTAATCCTGGAGTTCTCCGGGAAGGAACTGATCAAGGGTGAACCGGACGCCTCTTCCTTCCCCTCCGGCGGGATGCGGGCCACTTTTGAAGCCCGGGGCTACACCGCCTGGGATTGTACATCCCCCGCTTTCGTCAAAGATGGAAGTCTCTGTATTCCGACTGCTTTTTGTTCCTACACCGGAGAAGCTTTGGACAAAAAAACCCCCTTGCTGCGTTCCATGGAAGCCCTTTCCAAACAGGCTCTTCGCGTCTTGAAACTCTTCGACAACAAAAGCGCCTCCAAAGTCATCACCACGGTCGGACCGGAACAGGAATATTTTCTGATCGACAAACGAATGTACGACCTGAGAAAGGATCTGATTTTCACGGGAAGAACGCTTTTCGGCGCCAAGCCGCCAAAGGGTCAGGAAATGGGAGATCATTACTTCGGCAGCCTGAAGGAACGCATCTCCGCTTTCATGAAGGAGCTGGATCAGGAACTCTGGAAACTCGGTGTCGCCGCCAAAACAAAACACAACGAGGTTGCACCGGCACAACATGAGCTGGCGCCAATTTTTACCACCGCCAATATCGCGACGGACCACAATCAGCTTACCATGGAAATGATGAAGAAAATCGCGTTAAGGCACGGCCTGGTCTGTCTGTTGCACGAGAAACCGTTTGCCGGCGTGAACGGCTCGGGGAAACACGTCAACTGGTCCATGGCGACGGATGACGGCCAGAATCTGCTCGAGCCCGGATATACACCGCATGAGAATGCCCAATTCCTTGTGTATTTGTGCGCCGTGATCAAGGGCGTTGATGAATATGCCGACTTGCTCCGGGCCTCGGCCGCGACGGCGGGCAATGAGCACCGCCTCGGAACCCATGAAGCACCACCTGCCATTGTCTCGGTCTATCTGGGAAAACAATTGACCGATATTCTGGAACAGATCGCGGGTGGCGGAACGACCAACTCCAGCCAGGATGGCCTGTTGAAAATCGGAGTCACGACCCTGCCGGATTTACCGAAGGATTCCACGGACAGAAACCGAACCTCCCCTTTTGCTTTTACAGGGAACAAATTTGAATTCAGAATGGTGGGATCCTCGGCGTCCACAGCGACGGCCAGCTTCGTCCTGAACACCATTGTGGCGGATATGCTTAAACAGATTGCGGACCGCCTGGAACAGGCCAAGGATTTTCAGGACGAGGTCCAGAAACTGCTGCAGGAAATCGTAAAAAACCACAAAAAGATCATTTTCAACGGCAACAGCGACTCCGACGCCTGGGTTCAAGAAACGAAAAAAAGAGGACTCCCCAACATCACGTCCACTGTGGCGGCCATCCGGACCATGATTTCGGATAAAAACATCGCGCTTTTTGAAGAACACCATATACTGACCCGGCACGAGATAGAATCCCGCTGCGAAATCAACTTTGAAAACTACATGAAGGCCATCAACATCGAGGCCCTGACAATGCTCGAAATGGCAAAGCGGCAAATCCTTCCTGCCGTGATTGAATACACCACCATGCTGGCGGATTCCATCAACACCATTAAAACGACAGGTATCAAGGCCGATATATCGGTGCAGGAAGAATTGTTGACGGAGGTCTCCACCCTGACAGCCACATTCCGAAACGACACCGTCGCCCTCGAAAAGACGCTGGCGCAGGCCGCGGACATATGCGGCGACACCTTCGGTCGGGCCTGTTTTTACCGGGATCAGGTTTTTGTGAAAATGGGAAAACTCAGGGAAACCGGCGATAAACTGGAAACAATGGTGGGTGAGGTTTACTGGCCCCTGCCGACTTACGGCGACCTGCTTTTCAACGTCTGAGGATTGAGCCGTCCGGCGACAAGGCGCTTACCGCGCGCCCCGGACGGTCCGGACCGGCATTGCGTCCGGCATCACGGGCAGACTGAAAGGAATCATGTCGATGCCCGCCCATTCCCTGTCGGCATCCAGACCAGCAATGCCCCCCCTGTGGCAGGATAGTTGTCGCATGATCTAAACCTCTGTATAATGGAGTTTCCTTGGGGCTTCCCTGGCATCGTTTCTCTTGGTGGGGCCGTTGGTTCATGAACAGGGGCTTACGATTGGGAGACGATGCTGGTATGCTCCAGATGAACCCTTTCTCTTTGTTTTTATTGTGAATCTTTGCAAATCCATTGTAAACCAAAGGATAGGTCTCTTCAAGTTATTTACTTGTGAAATCAGCACCATAGGCAATCTTTTTCGTCTTTCAATCCATTCCCGAGAGTTGGGTTAATAAGCCAATTCCCATTGTACTTCACCATCAAGCAATATGTTTTCAAACAATCTATTTGCCATTCTGTACGATCTTTGTTCCGCTGCTTGAATATTTCGATCTTTTTTGAGCATTGGCGATTCGCTGACAGTGAATATTTTTTGTAATGTTGTAATGCCTCGTTTTTGAATAGTTATTTTTGTTCTGAATTGTAGGTCGGTGATTGATAAAAGTGTCATCGATAAAGCAGGAGCTAAACTATCCGGGTTATATGCATTAGAGACCAATGTGCCGATATTTGACAAATAGTCTTCCATTGAATACCAAAAGTAATTGTGGATTACATCATCATCATAAGAATATCTGAAGTTTCCATTTGCGCTGTAATAGTACCATATACTGGTATCATTGGCTTGGTTGTCAAAATTCATCAAATATATTCGCTTCCCTCGATAGATATCGAGATTGGTAGTTGGTGTCGGTCTAAAGTTATTGAGTTTTACACTGGTTGTGCAACCTATGAAAAATTGTATGATCAATAATATGGAGATCGCATGTATTATAGAAAGACGGCAACTCTTGAACTTCTCATAGTTGTCCTGAGAATAATGCTTATGACATTCTGAATCTGACATACTATTCTCCTTCCTTCCTTTATTGTTTGATTTTTGCTGTGTTATTTGGTTTTCCGTTTGATATTTTTCTTGATTTTTTAGCTTGCATTATTAGCCGCCAGACATGGAGATATAAAGACACTCGAAATGACCAATATCAATGCGGCCAGTACGCGACTGTACGCTATTTTCCTAAACAATTGCGCCATGCTCTCCTCCTGTCTATGCATAACGCTTGAACTCACTGGTTTTTACGGAGCGCAGCGGAATTGCCGTCCGGTGGAGTGCCTTGTTAGCATTCATTTGGCTAACACCATAAGAGAATAACCGCCTAACAATCGAACTGCCAAATCTTTGTTTAACAAAAACGCAAGCTTTCTTGGGATCTTCAAAATGTTGGCTTTCCAACCTCTATTCGGCAACTCCAAGGAACCTCCCGTATAAAAATAATCGATAATTAAATATCCAGTATCTTTTAGGGTTTCAAGTGCAGTTTCCTTTGTGAAATAGTGAATATGACCAACTGATTTCCGCCCGTGAATAATTGGAGAAGAACGAAGAACAGTTTGAACTGACAAATCGAGCGGAATATGAAATATCTTGTATTCAGCTTTTTCTTTCAATTTTCTTAGGAAACCAAAACAATCCTCTACATGCTCAAAAACGTCTATTGCCATTACAATATCAAAATGTGCAGCATAATTCAAATGCCTGGGGTGATATTTCATATCCAAATAACTCCCTATCATCAGCATATTGGCCTGATAATTGGTTCAGTACCCCCCCTGCTCCACACCCGACCTCACAAATCGTTCTTGGATTCAGAGAATTTTTCTTGATGATTTTACTTATCTGCTTTGCTTTCCATGGCGAATCTTCTTCATGCCAACCAGGATTGTTTGCAAGGTACGACCCATCTTCATAGATTTGTGTCATCTGATACTCCATAGGTTCTTTGACACACCATCGCTGTTGAGCTGCCGTTTTTGGGAGCGGGCATTGCTGTCACTGGCCATGAAAAGTGTACCACCCGTGAGTTGAGATTCACCCCCTCGTTTCTGAATTCGTGTCCCGAATGATACGATCCCGATAACAGTCTTTTTCGAAGGTGGCGGGGTCACCGGCCCTGTCTCACCGGCACCCCTTACGGAAGGGCTGATCGCATGAGCTTCCACGCGGTTATGGAGCTGCTCCCCGTCCGTCGGATCGATTCCTTGTCCCGAGCTAATCGGTGCAGTGGCCTATGCGTCTGGTTTGGGGGCGTTACCGAAGAGATGTGTTGCACCGACCACTTTGTCTACGGGAACGACAAAGGCGATTCCCGCTCCCGGCTTGTTCAGGTCAACGACACGAACGATTTCATTCAGAATGCTTTCGGTTGTGTTCGAATAGGCCACAGTCAATACGATTTCCTTTTCCGGTTCGATGGGAATGCCCAGAAGGGTCTGATGTTCGTGAATACCGGATCCGCGTCCCATCAGCGTTGTGCCCCCATGAGCCCCCGCCCTTAACGAGGCTTCAAGTACCACGTTACCCCATCCCTTTGGTACGATAGTGACGATAAGAGAAATATCAGACACGTTTCTGCTCCTTTCGATGCTTATTTAAATTAATCACGCAACCCAAGGCCATAACGGAGATGATGGGGGCCAATGCGATAAGGGCAACCATCCCCAGGCCTGCAACAAGGGGGGGCTGGTCACCTATGGAAAAGGATACTCCGAGGGCGAGCGCGAGGATAAATGTGTTTGCCATGGGCCCCGTCGCCACGCCTCCCGCATCCACCGCGACCGAGATAAACTCCTTGTCGCTGAACCACAGCATGATAATAACCAGTACGTAGCCCGGTATAACAATATGAAGCAGCGGGATATCATAGACAATCCGCAGCATTCCGAGGCCGACAAACAACGCCACACCCACGCAGATCGTGTAAAGTACCGTGGACTTACGGATCGACCCACTTGACGCCTTTTCCACCTGGTCAGCCAGTATCCGTACCGATGGCTCCCCCCAGGTCGTCAAAAATCCGAGAAGAAAACCGAGGAACACTAACTGCCAGCTACCGGATAAGGTTCCCAAAGCCCCTCCTATAGCCCGGCCGAAGGGGAAAAAAGCGATATGCACCCCCTGCAAAAAAACCAAGAGCCCGGCAGACGTCAATGCCGTGCCTTTGAGTATCGTAACGAAAGAACTGCGGGGCAGTCTGAGCATCAGAACCTGGAAGGTCACAAAGAGCAGCACCAGGGGAAGGACCGCCATGGCCACGCTCATTATGGTACCTTGAAGACCGTCTAAAATACTTATTTCATTCAATAGATGAATTCTCCTCAATAGATGAATATCGCCAAAAGCATGATGATGATGATGGGTCCGATCGATGCCAATCCCAGCAGGCCGAAACCCTCCGATACGGAGGATCTTCCGGAGAGAACGGAGCTGAGACCGAGGGCCAGCGAGATCACCACAGGCGCCGTTAGCGCTCCGGTGGTTACGCTTCCCGCATCATAGGCCAAGGGAACGAATTCCGCAGGGGTGAAGAAGGAAAGAACCAGGATGACCGTAAAAAGACCTGCCAGCAGATATACCATGGAAAAGCCAAACACGATCCGCAGCATACCGATCATGACCAAAATCCCCACACCAAGAGCCATGGAGTAAAGGATGATGTTCCCGGAAACCGAGCCTTGCGAGATTGCATCGACCTGTTTCGAAAGGACCAATACGTCCGGTTCCGCGACGGTGGCCGCAAACCCCAATGCAAAGGCCAAGCCGGCTATCAACATCAGCGAGTTCCTTTTGGGCAATTCGGCTCCGATGAATTTTCCCATGGGCAGAATCCCGATATCGATGCCCAGAAAGAAAAGTATAAGGCCCCCTATAGCCATGAGGGAACCGATGAGAAATTGGAGAAACAATGGAGTGGGTGCCTTCACCAAGGTAAATTGAAGAATACAGACCACAACAATCAGTGGCGCAATGGATTGGATTACTTCGATAAATATTTCCTTTAACAATTGTCTCATAATACACTCCGAACCGCAGTTCCGTTGCGGGGCATCGCATGGAAAGCTGATGTCAGGGGGTTGCATCACGGTCCAAGAGAACCGGTCCTATTTACACAAACATAGGTGGGATATCGTCGATCATTTCCCGTCCCTTTCCTTCCGATATCCCTGAAAGGGCTCCCATAGATTAAATAGATTAATCCGTAATTTTTCTAATACGTTAAAGCGGATTCCACTTTGTCCCCCCGTTGCCTTGTCCGGTATCGCCGCATATTCCGCAGCGCGGCGGCTTGTTGAAGTCAACGTCGGCGGCGAAGCATGTTTCCTGGCATGCAATTCCCTGCGTTGCGTCTATCGTTGAGCTTGGGTCAAAAGCTCGGATGACATGGGTATGGGAAATGTGGGGTGACTTTTGCCAAAAGCATCAAATGGTCGTTACTGCTACCAAATACATCGTCGTTTCGTCAAGCCAATTTGCCGCGGCAAGGAAACGACCTGCCATGAATCCGGTTTTCACAAAGCATGACGCCTGATCACCCTTCTCCCGATCATCCGATCCCCCACCGTTTCCGGAATTAATCTTTCATCCGCAGCAGCAAGCCCTCCACATGGCCTTCTCGAAGGCTTTCCAAGGTTTTCTTAGGAGGCCCCGGCATTCGGCCCTTTGATTATGTCTTCCCGATTCCTTGCTTCCGACTCCCGCTTCTTCCCTTCCGCTCCTCTCTTCTTCAGCGTCACCAGAAGCGCCATGATCGCCGCCTGGGTCATTCCCGGGATACGTTCCGCCTGACCAATCGTGGCGGGTTCAATTTTGGACAGTTTGCCCTTCAGCTCATTGGACAAGCCGGCGACTGAGGTATAGACCATCCCCGACGGGATTTTGAACGCCTCCATTTCCTTCATCCTCTGCACCATGTCCTCCTGGCGCTTGATGTATCCCTCATACTTGGCTTCGATCTCGATCTGGCGCTTCACCTGAGGATCGGGAATCGCCTCCCAGTCCGGAAAAACCCGGAGGTCGTCATAGTGAATCTCCTTTCTACGCAGCAGCTGAAACTGGCTGAGGGGATTCCTGATCGGGGCGACACCCAGCCTTTCCAGATTCTTCGCCGTTGAGGCAGTCGGGAAGATTTTTCGTTCCGAAAGACGTTGGATACCCTCCCGGATCCGGGCAACACGCTCCTCCGTCTTTTCGAAATGCTCCCGGGAAATCAGGCCCAGCTCGAAACCCCGGCCCATGAGGCGGATCGTCGCGTTATCCTCCCGTAAAATCAGCCGGTACTCGGCCCGTGAGGTGAACATCCGGTAAGGTTCATCAATTCCCCGGACAATGAGATCGTCCACCATCACCCCCATGTATGCGTCCCCCCGGTCCAGGATAAACGGCGGACGGCCCTGAACCGCCAGAGCCGCGTTTATACCCGCCCAGATCCCCTGGGCCGCCGCTTCCTCGTAACCGGATGTCCCGTTGATCTGCCCGGCCAAATAAAGGCCCCGGACCGATTTTGTTTCCAGCGTCTGTCTCAGCTGGGTAGGCTGAACGAAATCATATTCGATCGCGTAGGCGGGCCGCATGATCTCGGCCTCTTCGAGCCCCGGTACGGTGTGGACGATTTGTTTCTGCAACGCCAAAGGCAGGCTGTTTCCCAGCCCCTTGGCGTACATCTCTTCCGTGTCGAGTCCCTCATGCTCGAGCACGACGGGATGCCCCTCCTTGCCGGCAAAACGCATCACCTTGTCCTCCAGAGAAGGACAGTAGCGTGCACTGATACCCTGAATCCGTCCCGAATATAGAGGGGAAAGCATTATGTTGGTCTGTATCAGTTCATGGGTCAGAGGCGTGGTCGAACTGAAATAGGAAGGGCGGCGCTCGGCCCCTACATGTTCCGTCAAAAATGAAAAGGGCTCCGGATCGGGATCACTGTCCTGTCGTGTCATTCTGGAAAAGTCGATCGTCGAGGCCTTCAGGCGGGGCGGCGTGCCGGTCTTCAGGCGGCCTATGTCAAAGCCGAGGGCCTTGAAAGATTGGGCGAGACCGATAGCGGGAATCTCTCCGGCCCGGCCCGCGGGAAAGCTGGACGTACCGACATGAACCAAACCGTTGAGAAAGGTTCCCGTCGTAACGACGACGGTTCTGGCTCCGTAGAAAAATCCTGTCTCGTCGCAGACCCCGATAACCCTGCCGCCTTCAACAATCAGGCGTTCAATGAGCCCCTGCCGGACATGCAACCGTTCCTGTCGCTCGAGAACGAGCTTCATGGCCAGCCGATAACGCTGCTTGTCGCATTGGACCCGCGTGGATTGTACGGCGGGACCTTTCGAGGCATTGAGACGGCGGAAATGGTTGGCCGTCAAATCGGCGATCTTCCCCATCTCGCCGCCCAGGGCGTCGATCTCCTTGACGAGCTGCCCCTTTGCCAACCCGCCAATAGCCGGATTGCATGGCATGAGCGCCATGGCGTCCAGAGAGATGTTGAAAACGAGCACGTCGCATCCCATCCGGGCCGCCGCCAAAGCGGCTTCACAGCCTGCGTGACCCGCCCCGACGACAATCACATCATAATCGAGAACGCTCATTATCCCCCATGGATCTCCTTGCACTCATGGCGGGTATCTTATAGGATCCCCGTGAAAAAAGACAATCAGAAAGAGGAGCCATTGGAAAAACCGGATTTTTGGCACAATACAAAGCGTTATTACGATCTCAAGAGCTATTTCCTCAACACCTTCGGTTGTAAAGTCTACAAGCTCCAGATTGACGCCGGATTCACATGCCCGAACCGGGACGGCCGGGTGGCCTATGGCGGTTGTACTTACTGCGACGGCCGCGGATCAAAACTTCGTCAAGGGGGGCCCCTCCCCTCCGTGTCTCGGCAAATCGAAATCGGCAAGGCGCACTACATGAAAATCCGGGGCGCCCGAAAATTCATTGCTTATTTTCAAACCTTCACCAACACCTACGCGCCGGTCGATCATCTTCGGACAATTTACAACGAAGCCCTGTCCAGGGAAGACATCCTCGGTCTTTCCATCGGCACCCGACCGGATTGCGTTCCAGACGCCGTTGTCGATTTGTTGGAAACGTACGGGAAGCACCATCATATCTGGGTGGAATACGGTCTTCAGTCCATCCATGACCGGACGCTTCGGGCACTGAACCGCGGCCATACGGCGGCGCAATTCCTGGATGCCGTACACCGAACGGCAGAACGGGGAATTCATATCTGCGCCCACATCATCGTGGGACTTCCCGGAGAAAGTCATGGTGATATGATGGAAACGGCGCGGACGCTCGCAAAACTCCCTGTTCAGGGAATCAAGATCCATTCCCTCCTCGCCCTGAAAGGAACGCCTCTGGGGCATGAATTTGAGCGTGGACGTCTGTCTTTACTGTCCAGGGAAACGTATATCGAAACCGTTTGCGATATGCTTGAAATTCTCCCGTCCAACATCGTCATCCACCGTCTGACCGCTGACGGCTACCGGGACATCCTTCTCGGTCCTTCCTGGGCTGTGAACAAGATGGATGTCCTGAACGGGATCAATCATGAGATGAATCGCCGCAGAACGTATCAAGGATTCCGGTCATATGGAACCGAAACGGAATAATTTTCCGGAGTTAAGATTTTCCCATTGACAACAGCCCGTGACCATGCTAGCTGGGGTAGCCAAACGGGTGATATCCTAGGGTATAATGTCGGTTTACCAGGGTAAGCTTGGCAGTTTCACAAAATACCTTTCGAGAGGTACAGGCCATGAACATTCGCCACCGCTTTCTGTCCGTTCTCAGTATAATCGCGCTCTTCGTTTTTTTCGGCGGTATGACCGCGACGGCCGAAGAAAACAGCGTATCCCCCCCTGTCAAGAATCGGTTGTTTGCCGAATCCGCCCTGATCACGGGATTTGGAAGCGGAACCATCAATGAGGGCCATTACCAAACCGTACTGCTGATCTGGCACCTGGGGATCAACATGGATCGTGTTTTCCCGTCATTGAAATCTCACAAGGGGAACCTCACCTTTTACATTGAACCGCAGATCAACCCGGTCGTCGAGCCGGAATCGGATTTCGAATTCGGTATCGGCCTGGGATTTCAGTACCGGTATCCGGTTACGGAAAAGCTGTCGGCCTATCTTCTGGGCAGTGTCGGCCCCCACTATATTTCGGTTGTCACGGACAAGCAGGAAAACGGTTTCATTTTTTCCGAAATGGTGGGCGGGGGTATATACTACAACCTCAGCAAGCGGTCGGCGATCAACGTGGGCTATCGATTCCGCCATATGTCCAACGCGGATATCGATAAACCCAACGCGGGCATTGAATCACATTTCGGCGTTATCGGTTATTCGGTTTTCTTCGATTAGAAAAGAGGCGGTACAGGGTGGTCATGAACCGGGAATTGCTGGCATTGCTTGTTTGCCCTCAATGCAAGGGAAAGGTTTCCCTTACCGAAAACGGCGATGGACTGGTCTGTGAGGCTTGCCGCCTGCTCTATGCGATCCGTGACGGCATTCCGGTCATGCTCATCGGAGAAGCCGAAAAGTATGGGCCGGACCCCTGATTTCTGAAGGGATGATTTCTTGTCTCACCCGGGGGCTCCCCCGGTCATTTCCCGGGCATCCCCACTCCGATTACACGTCTTCCGGCCTCCCTTCCAGAGACCGAAAAACCGTTTTTCTTCTCTTCCGTTCACATTATTCCCAGTCATTGAGAAGATCAAGAATCCGCTCCTGCTCTTGCGCCGTGAGACCGGGGTGCAGGGGGATGCTGAAAATCCGGGAAGCATAGTCGTCACTGACGGGGAAATCCCCCTCGCGGTATTGCAGGTCGGCAAAATCATCGTGCAGATACAGGGGCCTGTCGTAGTAGATACCCGTCGTAAACCCTGCTCTTTCCAGCTTTTTGAGCATGACGGACCTTTCCTCGTCCGACTCGGTGAGGAGCGAATAGCGCGACCAAACGGGAAGCACATTCCTCGGAACATACGGTGTTACAAGTAGAGGATTGTCGTCCAGATATTTCGTATAAAGGCGTGCCAGCTCACGACGCAGACGGATTTCCTCCGGCAGGGCATCAAAGCGCGTGAGGATCGACAACGCCTGGGGGGCCGCCATATGGTTTACACGCCCGACCGTGGCATGCGGCATCCCAGTCTCCTTCGGCAATCGCATCCATTCGGCCAGGTGCTCTTGATCCGTCAGGCACAGCCCGCCCGTTTCCGGCAGCGTCCCGTCCAAGAAGGAAACAAAAGCCATATCGGAAAGAGAACCGGCATACCGGCCCTTGTATTGGGCGCCAAAAGCCTCGGAAGCGTCCTCGATCACGAAGAGGCCGTGCTCTCCGGCGGTGGCATTAATCGCGTCATAGTCGGCGGGAAGCCCGAAAAGATCGGGGGAGATGATGCCCTTCAGCTCAAGTCTGCCGCCCGCAGCCTCAGTCGGCAGGGGATAAATGGAGGCGTCTTTTTTGATTAACGCGTCGATGGCTTGCGCCAATTGTTCCGGGTCGAGGTTGAAGGTCGCTGGATCGATATCGACGAATATCGGCGTCGCGCCCAGGAGACGGATAGCGGACACGGCGGTGGTACCATGAAACGGTGTCGTGAATATGGCGTCCCTCGGCCCCACACCACGGCTCACAAGAGCCAGGGTCAGGGCATCGGCGCCGGAAGCACAGGCAACGGCATGTTTCACGCCGCAATACTGAGCAAACCTGGTTTCCAGTTCCCTTACTTCGGGTCCGCCTTGAAGCGGATCATGGCCAGATGCCTCAACAAACGTTTTGTTTCCCCCTTTGCTCTGTTCCATATCGACTCCCCTCATAAAAATGTATCTGCACGTTTGTGTTGCCAAAACATATCCATGCCCCTTCAGCAGAAGAGGCGGCCAAGAAAATAAGCTAAGGGATTTTGGAAGCCGCGTCGAAGGTATTGCGGAGCAACATGGCGATGGTCATGGGACCGACACCACCGGGTACGGGCGTGATGAACGAGCTGTGGTCCGACACTTCTTCAAAGGCCACATCCCCGACCAGACGACCGTCATCGAGACGGTTGATGCCCACATCGACGACCACCGCCCCCTGCCGAACCATGTCTCCCCGGATCATCCCCGCCTTTCCGGCGGCGGCAATCAGGATTTCCGCCCGGCGGGTCACATCCGCAAGATTATTTGTTTTCGTGTGACAGGCGGTCACTGTGGCATGGCGGGCCAACAGCATCAGAAACAGGGGCTTTCCAACGATGTTGCTCCGTCCGACGATCACGGCCTCTTTTCCCTCGATCGCTATTCCGGAGTGGTCCAGAAGGGATACAATGCCTTTGGGCGTACAGGCCATGTGGCAGGGTTGGCCGATCAGTAAACGCCCGATATTGACCGGATGAAACCCGTCCACATCCTTTGCCGGATCAATCGCCTCGATGACCCGGGCTGGATTGATTTGAACCGGCAGGGGGAGTTGGACCAGAATGCCGTGTATGACGGTATCACGGTTTAAGTCTCCAACCAGGGACAAAAGGGTGCCTTCATCTGTATCCGCGGGAAGGACGTATTCCCTGGAATAAAAACCCACCTCACGACAGGCCTTTTCTTTCCGCCTCACGTATATTTTCGACGCCGGGTCGTCCCCAACCAGGATGACCGCCAGGCCCGGAACGATGCCCGTGTCCTGTTTCAGTCGCTCCGTCTTCATCCTGATCTCGCCGCGTATTTCCCCGGAGATTTTGTTGCCGTCAATGATGTTCGCCATGGAAACCCTCCCTGTCCTGTAAACGCTCCGCCATCTCCGAACGCGATGGACCCGTATCGCCGGACCTCGATGGCTTATAACGGAAAAGGGCTAACCAGGCAAGAAAAAAGAGAAACGGCCGAGGGTGCCGCAAAGGGAATCCCATTTTATTTATTGGTAAATATTCGCGTCTTGTGCTAAGAGGTGCCCAAATGAAAAAGAGGTTCGGCATTATGGATTTGGGAAGCATGCTCGAGGCGAGCAGAGAACGGTTCGGTTCAAATATCACAATGATCTACGAAGGAAAGGCGTATTCCTACGAGGATCTCGATCGGGCCGTCAACGCCTTGGCCAACCATTTCCTCGCTTCCCGTATCGTCAAGGGCGACAAGGTGGCCCTGCTGCTCCCCAATTGCCCGGAATTTGTGATTGCCTACTTCGCCGCCGTGAAAATCGGGGCCGTCGCCGTGACCCTGAACGTCATGTCCACATCCCACGAACTGCTTCATCTTCTGAATGATTGTGAGGCGAAATGTTTGATCACGGAAGATATCCTCGCGGGAAAGTATGAAGCCATTTGCGACCAGCTCCCCTTGAATCCGGAATTGATAACCACGAAGGGGCCGGAAAGGACCTGTCTTTTCTGGGACCTGGTCAAAAGAGGCAACCCGTCCCTCGACAGAACGGAAATGGACCCGGATGATCCGGCTGTCATAATTTACACGGCGGGTTTGACGGGAGAGCCTCTTGGGGCGGTTCTCACGCACAGGAACCTCCTCAGCCAGTCAACCCTGGTCCGTGATTTATACCAGTCAACGGAAAGAGATCGCAGTCTGGCCGTGATCCCCCTCTTCCATTCCTTTGGCGCCGCCGTGAATATGCTGGCGGCTCTCCGTGTCGGCGCCGGTATCGTACTGATGGATCGTTTCAGCGTCGAGGCGATCCTCAAGAGCATCGAACAGGATAAAGTAACCTATATCGCCGCCGTACCACGTCTCTTCCTGGCCTTGGCCATGAGTCCGGATGTCGGCAATTACGACACCCGTTCTCTCAGTTTCTGCATTACCGGGGGCTCTGCCATGCCGCCTGAATATATTCCCATGTTCGAGCAGAAATTTCCGGTTATCCTGCGAGAAGGTTACGGCCTGACGGAAGCTTCTCCCGTCTGCGCCTGCCACCGGAGAGGCGAAGCCCACAAACCCGGATCGATCGGCGTAGCCATTCCGGGAGCGGAGATCAAAATCGTCGACGAGAATGGCCGGGAAGTCTCCCGCAACTCGGAAGGCGAACTCATCGTCAGGGGCGACAATGTCATGAAGGGCTATTACGGGGATGAAGCCGCCACCGCGCAGGTGATCAAAAACGGGTGGCTCCATACGGGGGATTTGGCCAAAATGGACGAAGACGGGTTCATTTTTCTCACAGGCCGAAAGAAACGCATGATCATCACCAGCGGTTACAACGTCTATCCCCGGGAGGTGGAGAGGGTGTTGGAAATGCACCCCGCCGTCACGAAGGCAAGAGTTGTCGCCAAGCAGGACCTGATGCGGGGTGAAGTCGTTAAGGCGCTGGTTGTCAAGGACCCCGATGCCGGCGGCGACGAAAAAAGCATCATGAGGCATTGCCGGTCTTATCTCTCCTCCTACAAACTCCCCCGGGAACTGGAATTTGTCGAGGAACTTGCGGACTGACGGCCGCGATCATGGATTCAGGCTGATCGTGCCGGCAAGCCGCGTTCGAATGATTGCATAAAATCGATTTTTGAAAGGAGAAGTTACATGAAAGAAGTGGTCATTGTAAGTGGAGCAAGGACAGCCGTTGGCAGCTTCGGCGGTTCGCTGAAAGGGGTGCGCACCGTTGATCTGGGCGCCCTGGTCATCAAGGAAGCAATCAAAAGGGCCGGACTGCGACCCGCCGTGAACGAGCTTATCGATTCCTGCCGCCCCGATGTTTTCGCCGGTATGGAGATGACGGATATCAACAAGAAGTATTACGATTACGAATCATCGCTGAATCCCGTATACTTCGATGAATGCAGCATGGGCAATGTCATCCAGGGGGGGCAAGGGCAAAACACGGCCCGCCAGGCATCCATTTACGCCGGCCTTCCCGAGGAAACAAACGCCATGACCGTAAACAAGATCTGCGCATCCGGTTTGAAAGCGATTACCGTCGCCGCTCAGGCTATCATGTCAGGCACTGCGGATATTATGGTTGCGGGGGGCATGGAAAACATGAGCAACGTCCCCTACCTTGTCCCCAATGCCCGCTGGGGATACCGGATGAACATGCCCTTCGGTCAAATTGTGGACATGATGGTTTATGACGGCCTGTATGAAATCTTCAACGGTTATCACATGGGAATGACGGCAGAAAATATCGCGAACAAGTACGGCCTTTCCCGTCAGGAACAGGATGAAATGGCCCTTCTCAGCCACCAGCGGGCCCGCGCCGCCATCGCCTCCGGAGCCGTCAGCGATGAAATCGTCCCCGTCGTTATTCCTTCCAAGAAGGGTGACACAATTTTCGAGGTCGACGAGAGACCCATGGAGACAAGCCTGGAAAAGATGGCAAAACTCGCCCCCGCTTTCATCAAAACCGGCACGGTTACGGCAGGCAATGCCTCCGGCATCAATGACGCGGCGGCCGCGCTTGTCGTCATGAGTGCTGAAAAGGCAAAAGAATTGGGGCTGAAGCCTCTGGCTAAAATCAAGGGTTTCGCCGCCGGCGGCGTCGATCCCGCCTATATGGGCCTCGGTCCGATTCCGGCTACCCGTAAGGTTTTCAAACAGCTCGGCCTTACCATGAAAGACATGGATATCATCGAACTGAACGAAGCCTTTGCCTGCCAGGCCATTGCCTGTATCCGAGAACTGGATGTGGACATGGACAAGTGCAACTTGAACGGCAGTGGGATCTCCATAGGCCACCCAATCGGATGCACCGGCGCCAGGATCACCTACAGCCTGGCCATGCAGATGCAGAAGAAAAACGCCGCCCTGGGTCTCGCCACGCTTTGCATCGGCGGTGGTCAGGGTATGGCAATCGTCTTGGAAAAGGTTTAATGATACGCAAACCCCTGTTATTCCGGCGCTGAGCCGGAATCCAGCCACATGAAATCACGGTTGACATGCGTCTTGCGTCCCTTCCGGGACGTAAGACGTCTTTAACCTCTAACGAAAAAACAAGGAGTCTTCCTATGGAATTCAAGAATCTCTTATTCACCCTCGAAGAGGGGGTTGCCACAATCGCCTTCAACCGGCCGAAGGCCATGAATGCCATGAACGGTGAAACCATGGGGGAACTTTACGATGCCGTTCTGACGTGCAAAAAGGACGACGCCGTCAAGGCCCTGATTCTGACCGGGGCAGGAGAAAAAGCCTTCGTCGCCGGCGCGGACATTGCCCAGATGCAGAATATGAAGCCGGCCGAAATCCTCTCCTTCATGGAACTGGGACACGAAACCCTGCGTTTGATCGAAACCATGCCCAAACCATCCATTGCCGCCGTCAACGGCTATGCCCTGGGCGGGGGAACGGAAATCACCATGGCCTGTGACATACGTTTCGCCTCCGAAAAAGCCGTATTCGGTCAGCCCGAAATCCTGCTGGGTATCATCCCCGGATGGGGTGGCACCCAACGGCTGCCGAGACTGATCGGCGTGGGCCGGGCCAAGGAACTCATCCTGAGTGGCGAGCAGATCAACGCCCAGCGGGCATTCGAGATCGGCCTGGTGAACCGCCTATATCCACCGGAATTGCTGGTCGATGAAACAAAAAAATTCGCAAGAAAACTGGCGGGCTTATCGGGTTTTGCCGTGAAAATGGCCAAACACGCCATCAATTATGGCTACGACATCTCCGTGGACAGCGCAAACCGTCTTGAAATGCAGTGCATCTCCCAGTGTTTCAGCACGGACGACCAGAAGGAAGGGATGACCGCTTTCCTGGAAAAGAGGAAGCCGGTCTTTACCGGCCGATAGTAGGGGAGCAAGGGAATATGGGACCGGATTTGATTGACAAGTTGATTATCAGGAACGAATCAAAAATTGTCTACCTCATCATGGACGGGCTGGGAGGCCTCCCCGTGGAAGAGGGAGGATGGACCGAACTGGAAACCGCCCGGACGCCCAACCTGGACGCCCTGGCCCGGAAGTCCGTCTGCGGTCTTTTGGATCCCATCGGTTACGGGATCACCCCGGGAAGCGGGCCGGCCCATTTTTCCCTGTTCGGCTACGACCCGGTCAAAACCAATGTCGGACGGGGCCTTCTGTCCGCGGCGGGCGTGGACTTTCCCATTACGGACCGGGATCTGTTCATGCGTACGAATTTTGCCACCATCGACGGGGAAGGCCGGGTCATCGACCGTCGGGCGGGCCGGATCGATACGGAGGAGAACCGGCGCATCTGCAACAAACTGAAAAACGGGATAAAACTACCGGACGGTGTCGAGGCGTTTTTTGTAACGGAAAAGGAGCACCGCGCCCTGTTCGTATTGCGAGGGAACGATCTGCGTGAAGAAATTGCTGACACGGACCCCCAAAAAACGGGAACGATTCCTCACGAGCCGGTCGCCCTGATCCCGGAAGCGGAGAAGACTTCGGTCCTTGTCCGTTCATTGATGGAGCAATGCAAATCCGTTCTGGCGGATGAGAAGAAGGCCAACATGGTTCTCTTTCGCGGCCTTCCCGCCTGCATCGTTTTCCCGGCGTAACGGAGCGATTCGGTCTTCATGCCCTGGCTATCGCCAATTACCCCATGTACAGGGGTATCGCACGGCTTCTGGGCATGACCGTCGCGCCCCCCACATCCACCATCGAGGGAGAGATCCAGGCTCTGGAAAAACATTATCCGGCCTACGATTTTTTCTTCGTCCATATCAAGCCGACCGACTCGCGGGGAGAGGACGGAGATTTCGAGGCGAAGGTCAGGGTCATTGAAGAGGTGGATACCTTCATCCCCAGGATAACGGCTTTGAATCCCGACGTGGTGATCGTAACGGGAGACCACTCCACCCCGGCAGCCATGGGCCGTCACAGTTGGCATCCCGTACCGGCCATGCTCTACGCGAAGACCTGTCGTCCCGACACCGTCATTCGATTTGGGGAAAGGGACTGCGCCGGAGGGGCCTTGGGCAGAATGCCCATGGTTTACTTGATGGGTCTGGCTCTCGCTCACGCCGGACGCCTGGAAAAATTCGGCGCGTAAAAGCGGCAGGCCGCCCCTTTTGAACCCTTCCTCTTTTGTGCTGCCGTTTCCATCGGCGTCGCTACTTCCCCCGTTTGGCCATTTCCTCGTTTCGCAATTCCTTCCGCAGAATCTTCCCCACCGCCGATTTCGGCAGTTCACTGCGGAATTCAATTTCCGTCGGCAGTTTATAGACGGCGAGCCGTGTTTTGCAGAAATCGAGGAATTCCTGATAAGTCACGGTCTCCCCCTCTTTGAGCACCACAAACACCTTCACATTTTCACCACGCCTTGGGTCGGGGATGCCGATGGCGCAGGCTTCCTGAACCTTCGGGTGGGTATAAAACACTTCGTCGATTTCCCGTGGATAGACATTGAATCCCCCGGAGAGGATCACGTCTTTTTTCCGGTCCACGATGAAAAAGTAGCCGTCCTCGTCCATGACCGCAATATCGCCTGTATAACACCAGCCGTCCCGTAAGGCGTTCTCCGTTTCGTCGGGCCTGTCCTTGTATCCCCGCATCACCTGCGGTCCCTTGATTATCAGCTCCCCCGGTTCACCGACCGGCATTTCCCGGACGCCCTGCTCGACGTCCACAATCCGCGCCAGGGTATCGGAAATGGGGATACCGACGCTTCCCACCTTCCGGGCGCCTCCGGCAAAGGGGTTGACATGGGTCACCGGCGAAGTCTCCGTCATACCGAATCCCTCCACGATCACCGCGCCCGTTATCGCTTCAAACTCCTGGATCACGTCGACGGCCAGGGGAGCGCTGCCGGAAAAGGCCCCTTTCATACATTTTATATCGGTCTTTCCAAGCCGCGGATGACCAAGAAGACCCACGTACATGGTCGGCACCAGAGGCGCGAACGTCGGCTTATACCTTTTGATGGCCTTCAGCAGGGGGTCCGGCTGAGGCTTGGGAACAAGAATTTGGGGCCAGCCCATAAACAGGGCAAAATTCATGCAGGCGGTCAAACCGAAAACATGAAAGTAGGGAAGCGCTCCCAGAACGATTTCACCCCCCCGCTCGAATTTGGGAAACCAGGCCGCCGCCTGCTGCACCTGGCGGGACAGGTTCCCGTGGGTCAATTCAACCCCCTTCGATATTCCCGTCGTCCCGCCGGTGTACTGGTACATGGCCACGTCGTCAAAGGCGATTTTCATGTCCCGTGTATAGGGTTCGTGACCGGCGATGCAGTCCTTCCAGGAAAACACATTCGGCGCGGGCTTCACTGACGCCGCCAGGCGTTTTTTCTTCGCTACCCAATGAAAGAGAAGATTCTTGGGAAAGGGGAGATAGTCTCCGATGGACGTGATGACGATCTGCCTGATCTTCGTTCTGGACCGGAGATCGATCATGCGGTTCCCCAAAAGGTCAATGGAAATCAACACTTTGGCGCCAGAATCGTTGAACTGGTATTCCAGTTCCCGGTCCGAGTACAGGGGGTTGTTCATGACCGTGACGGCCCCTATTTTCATGATCGCGTAATAGGCGACGACACAGGGAATCATATTGGGGAGGAGGATCGCCACGGCGTCGCCCCGCTTGACGCCGAATGAAACGAGGCAGCCGGCAAAGCGGTCGATCATGTCCTGCATCCGGCGAAAAGACAACCGATAGCCCTCGAACACAAGGGCCGTCCGGTCGGGAAAATGCCGAACCGTCCGCTCCAGGATTTCGGGCAGGCATATTTCCTCGTACCGGATGGACTCGGGCACGCCCTGTTCGTAGTGCTTCAGCCAGGGTTTTTTTAAATAGGGACTGTCCGCTTCCATCATGCCCCTCTCAAGTCGTATATAGGCCCGGATTCAGGAAAAAGCACGATCGCATCGGGGAATTCCCAGGTATCGGTTTTTCCTTCATCCGTTATGGGACGCGACATGTGAGATCAGGTTAAAAGGTATAGTTCAGCGTCATGGCGCCGCCCCAGAGATGCCCGTCCGCCTCCAGGGCAACCCGGGGATCCCCGCCGCCCTTTTCATACGTGTCGTTCAGGTTCGCGCTTTCCCCCTTGATTTTACGCTTCTCGGGAATCCAGGTGTACTGGATTGTCGCATCGACGCTGATACGGCCAAAATTCAGGCCCGTGCCCAGGGCAAACGTATGCTTGTCCGCATCGGGCCACTGGATGTCCATCGTGCGGTCCGGGATGGGGGTCGGGTCGTAGAGGTAAGACCCGCGAAGGGCGATCATCGTGTTGACTTTCCATTCGGCTCCAAGGCGGAACTGGATCGTATCGTCCCAGTCCCGTTTAAAGTATTCGGATGTTTTGGCCGGGTTCATCGGTCCCAGGGCCGGCACATTGAGGAAGGGACGGTTGAATTTCACGGTGTACCCGTCTATGACGGACCAGTGGGTCCACGTCACATCGGCCTCAATCGAAATTTTCTCACTGGGGATATAGCGGATCCCCGCCTGGATCTGCTCCGGGTGGTCAATTTCGGTTTTGGCGCGCACCTTTGTGTTGGACAACGGCACGGTCAATGGGCCTCCTTCCGTCATAACGGTGATTTCCCCTCCCACCCCTTTCATCTTCGTCGTTCCCTCGAACTTCGTATCCGTTCTTCCCCGGTAGGTGAGGCCGAAAACCAGGAAATCAACCGGTTTATACATGAGTCCCACATTGAAGGACCAGTTGAAATCGTCATCCAGTTCGGTGATGACACGCTTGTTGTGAAGCGAAGAAAGGGGTGAAAAGGCGCGGCGCTCCACGCCGCTTTTGGATTTCCCGAAAGACAGCCCCGCGCCGACGGAAAATTTGTCGTGGAACTTGTAGGCGAGGGTCGGTGAAACGACCTCCCGCAAATAGTAGGAGCGATAGGAATTATACGAACCGGGATTGCAGCAAAAACCGGAACCCAACCCCGTGGCGGCCACATCCTTCTTCCATTGGATGTCCAGGCCATAGGGAACGTAGGCGGCCACGCCGGCGGAGAATCCCTCCCCGATGGGCATGGCGAATCCCAGATGGGGAACAACGAGAAGTCGCGACTGATCGTACATGTTCGCAGGACCAACGACACCGTCAGGCACATAATCCATACCGGTCACCCGATAATCGTAGACCCGTATGACCGGCTTCACGACGTTCGCCCCCATAGAAAGCGTGGGTTTTTCGATCTGGGTCAGGCCCGCAGGGTTGTAATAGGCTGCAAACGGATCGTCTGCATAGGCGCTGAAGGCACCACCCAGGGCCGTGGCCTTGGCGCCGATACCGTAAGTATCGACATTGCCCGCCCTCACCGTTACGGTTGCCACCAAGACAGCCAGGACCATGATGGCAAAAGAGACCAATCCCTTTCTCATCTTCCTTCCCCCTCTCTTGATTTGATCATGGAACAAGAATCTGCGCTCCCGCATCACCGTTTCGCCCGGCAAGCGTACAACCTGGCACCGTTTCAGAAAAGAAGACCCCCGTCCCCCTGTCGGCGCTACATGGCATGAAGGGATGGTTGCTGAAAACTTGAGATTCCTTAACACGGGGAGATTTCGGAATGCAAGGGGGAATCCTTTTCCTCCCCCAAGGGGATACGGACAAAAACGCCCCCTGAGGATGATCCTTCAGGGGGCGCCTGTCGTTTGCTTGAAGCAAACCGTTTTTCTATTCCAGTCCCATCGCTTCCCAGACGATTTCGGCGATATCCCGGGCCGTCATGCTCTCTTCCTTGTTGCGGTCCTTGATGCCGTCGCTCATCATGGTCAGGCAGAACGGGCATCCAACGGCGATCGTGTCGGCCCCTGCGGCAATTGCGTGATCCGTCCGCATATCATTGATGCGTTCACCGATATCCTCCTCCATCCACATGCGAGCCCCCCCCGCGCCGCAGCAGAAGCTCCGGGCCAGGTTGCGGTCCATCTCCGTGATCCTCATGCCGGGTACGGCCTTGAGGATCCGGCGGGGCTGATCGTAAATGTCGTTGTACCGGCCGAGGAAACAGGAATCGTGATACGTGAAGCTCCCTTCCACGGGTTTTTTCAGGGTGATTCTACCCTTCGCAATCAGATCCGCAATGATCTCCGAATGATGGTAGACCTCATAGTTCCCACCGAAATGGGGGTAATCCTTCTTCAGGGCGTTATAGCCGTGGGGACAGGTGGCGATGATCTTCTTCACATCGTAGCCCGCCATGGTTTCGATGTTCATCTGGGCCATGGTCTGGTAGAGGTACTCGTTCCCGCCGCGCATGGCCGAATCGCCGCAGCACCCCTCTTCCGTACCCAGGATGGCAAAGCTGACACCCGCCGCCTGAAGGATCTTCGCGAAAGCCACGGTCACCTTCTTACCCCGGTCATCGAACGAGCCCGAACAGCCGACGTAGAAGAGGTATTCCACATTCCGGTCTTCCGCCAGGGTCTTGACACCCAGATCCGCCGCCCAGTCGGCTCGCAAATGGGCGCCGATACCCCAGGGGTTGCTGTTGTTTTCCATGTTCCGGAAGGTCAGCTGGAGTTCCGGCGCGAAATCCGCCTCCATCAGAACCTTGTACTGGCGCATGCCGACCACCTTCGGCACATGTTCGATGTCGGCAGGACAGTGCTCCATACAGTACATGCAGTTCGTACAGGCCCACAGTTCATGGAGATCGATCTGCTCCCCGACCAGGGCTTTTTCTCCCCCGGCGGCGGGTTTCAGACCGTCCACAAAATTGTCCACCCTTTCCAGCCATCGACAGAAGAAACCCTGTTTGGGAGAGGTCTTGGGATTCCCCTCCCCATCGGTTTCCACAACCGCCTTCCTTTCCGCAATCGCCTCCGGGGCCTTCTCCAACCAGTAATTCTTTATATCCTGGGTCAGTTTTTTCGGCGACAGGGGCTTGCCCGACAGGTAGGCGGGGCAGCCGTCCTGACAGCGCCCGCACTCGGTGCAGGCGTCACCGTCGAAGATCTGTTTCCACGTAAAATCCTGAATCTGTCCGGCGCCGAAAGACTCGGCGTTTTCAAAATCCCGGATCGGCTCGATCTGGCCGACGGGCAGCATGGTCTTCATGTACTGATTGGCCGGGGTCGTATAAATGTGCAGCAACCTCGAGTAGGGGATGTAGGCGATGAAGCCGAGAGACATGAAAGCATGAATCCACCAGGTCCACTTGTGCATGGCCTTCGCCGTTCCCAACTCGACGCCGGCGAACATTTTCGACACCCCGTAACCGACAACGGACCAGATTTCCCAGGGGGGTTTGGTCACATGGATACGCAAAGCCTCGATGATAAACCCCGTCAGGATGATCGCCACCAGCAGCAGTAGAACAATGGCGTCATCGGGCCCGCTGTCCGGTTTGCCCCTGTAACCCAAACGGTCCGGTTTGGCCAGGTAGCGCCGGTCGATGGCCATGAGCGCACCCACAAGGACACACACACCGAAAATTTCCATGATCAGGGAGAAGATCAGATAAAAATTACCCCGAAGAAAAGCCCATCCAAGAGGTTCCGTGATATGAAATTCCGTGGCGTCGAACGCGGCGCCCCAGATCAGGACGAAGAAACCAAAAAAGATAAGGCCGTGCATGACGCCGGGATAGAGTTCCTTCGAGGTGTTGGCCTGTAAAACGACATTCTTCAGCAGGTATTTGAGCCGTTCGCCGCGGTTTTCGAACCGATTTTCCGGTTCCGCCTTCCCGACGGCTTTCCACATGCGCCAGCGCCGGTAAAAGCCGTAAGCCATAATCGCCAGGGCGATGGCCGTAAAGAAAAAGAGTACGGGTTCAAAATAATCCGCGTTCCAGAATACCTGTCTCCCCTCGTTTCCGACGGAAAAGGTTGTATGTTCCATAACGCCTCCGTGAGTATATATACTAAAGCAGACCGGTCAGCTCGCTTTTCCGAGAAAACCCCGCCCATCGCTAGGGACAGGCGGGGTGCCCAGGTATCGTCACACACCTCCTCTGAAAAAGCAGGAAGCAAAATCCATGTCCTCCGCTCTAGGCCAGGAGTTTCTTGCACTCTTTGGTCAGTTCGGGAACGAACTTGAACAGATCATCCACGATGCCGTAATCCGCCTTAGCGAAAATCGGGGCTTCCGCGTCCTTGTTCACGGCCACGATCACTTTGGACGAACTCATACCGGCGAGATGCTGAATCGAACCGGAGATACCGCAAGCGATATACAGATTCGGAGAAACCACCTTGCCCGTCTGGCCAACCTGATCCGACTGGGGGCGCCATCCGGCGTCCACCGAAGCGCGGGATGCGCCGACCGTTGCGCCGAGGACCTCCGCCAGTTCTTCCAGGCACGCGTAACCCTCGGGGCCCTGCACACCGCGACCGCCGGACACGATGAAGTTTGCTTCCGTCAGATCGACCTTGCCACTCGTCTCCTTCTGCACTTCCACAACCTTTGTTTTCAACTGGGACGCATCGATTCCCGGATCAAATTTCTCGACGGCGCCGGCCTTCGCATTTTCCACCGCCGCAAACACATTGGGTCGCAGGGAGGCCATCTGGGGGAAGGAGGAAACCACGACTTCCCCGTAGCACTTGCCGGCATACATGGGACGAATCGCAACCATTTTACCCCCGTCAAGACGCAGGGCTGTGCAGTCCGTCGCCATACCCGTCGCCAGCTTCCCGACCAGACGGGAGGCAAGGTCCTTGCCCTGGGCCGAGGCGCCGAGGAGCAGGATCGCCGGATCCTTTTCTTTCACGATCGCGGCAACGGCCAGCGCGTGCGCGTCCGTCGTATAGGGTTCAAACATGGCGTCATCCGCCACATACACTTTATCCACACCGTATTTTCCCAGTTCGCCTGCAATACCCTCAATCCCGGAACCGACAAGAACGGCGCATACCTCGTCGCCCAGTTCGTCGGCCAGCTTTCGCGCCGTGCTTGCAAGCTCGAAGGAGATCTTACGGAAGGCGCCTTCTCTTTGCTCTGCAACTATCCATACACCTTTAGCCATTTTTCTTACCTCCGTATATCCTTTTCATTAAATAACCTTCGCCTCTTCCCGCAGCAGCTTCGCAAGCTCAGCGGCCTTCGCAGCCGGATCATCACCGGTGATGATCTTGCCTGGAGGTCTGGCCGGAGGTGGTACGAATTTGACAATCTTGGCCTTGTCCTGCGCGGTCACACCCAGCGCGGCGGCGTCCTTGATGTCCACCGGTTTTTTCTTTGCCTTCATGATGCCCGGAAGCGAGGCGTAACGAGGTTCGTTCAATCCCTTTTGCGCCGTCAACACGCAGGGAAGAGGACTCTCGATGATGAGCTGGGCACCTTCAATGGCCCGTTGCGTCTTGACCCGTCCGTCCATCACTTCCACCTTGGTCACCAGGGTGACCTGCGGGAGGTCCAGCATCTCCGCCAGGATCGAACCGACCTGGCCGCTGTCATCGTCGATGGCCCGCTGTCCGCAGAAAATCAGATCGCAGGGAACGGTCTTGATGGCTGCGGCCAGAGCCGCGGCCGTCGTGTAGGCGTCGCCGTCGTTCAGGGACGCGTCATCGATGTGGATTCCCTTGTCCGCGCCCATGGCCAGGGCCGTCCGGATGCTTTCCATCGCTCTTCCCGGTCCGAGGGTAACGATGGTCACCTCTCCGCCATGCTTCTCCTTCAACCTGAGGGCTTCTTCCACGCCGAATTCGTCGTAGGGATTCATGACCCACTTGATGCCGCCCTCTTCAATCCCCGAGCCGTCGGCTTTCACCTTGATCAGGGTTTCCGTGTCCGGCACCTGCTTCACGCATGCAATGATATTCACTTCATCCTCCTCAATACCATGTACGCCGGGTGCAAGGTCGTCCTCACCCCTGGTACACTCTTAGTTAAGTTTCCGGTTCCCCGCGGAAAACCGGGGAACCGGAAAAACACTTTCAACGATTACTGCCTGTTCTTGACCAGGTCGTCGACCACGGCCGGATCGGCCAGGGTACTCGTATCACCCAGATCGTCGATTTCGTCGGCGGCGACCTTCTTGAGAATCCTTCTCATGATCTTGCCGCTGCGGGTTTTGGGCAGACCGTCGGCCCACTGGATTTTCTCCGGTGTCGCGATGGGACCGATGATCGTCCGAACGTAGGCGACCAGTTCCTTCTTCAGCGCGTCCGAAGGCTCAATGCCCGTTTTCAGGGTAACGTACGCATAAATCGACTGGCCCTTGACCTCGTGGGGATAACCGACCACGGCCGACTCGGCCACCTTCTCGTGGGCGTTGAGGGTCGCCTCGATCTCCGCCGTACCCATCCTGTGACCGGACACGTTGATGACGTCGTCGATACGGCCGGTGATGCGGTAATAGCCGTCCTCGTCACGGAGGGCGCCGTCGCCGGAGAAGTAGAATCCCGGGTAGGGCTCGAAATAGGTCTCTTCGTAACGCCTGTGGTCGCCGTAGATGGTCCGGGTGATGCCGGGCCACGCCGTCTTGAAGCACAGGGCGCCGCGGGCGGCCGGCTCCGTCTGCTCTACGCCGCTCACATCGTCGCACAGGGCCGGAATGACACCCATGATCGGGAAGGCCGGCATGGCCGGTTTGATTTCAATCGCGCCGGGCAGGGGCAGGATCATGTGGCCGCCCGTTTCGGTCTGCCACCACGTATCGACGATGGGGCAGCGGCTGCCGCCGATCTTCGTATAGAACCAATGCCACGCTTCCGGGTTGAGGGGCTCGCCCACGGAAGACAGGACCCTCAGCGAGGACAGGTCGATTCCCTTCAGGAACTCGTCGCCTTCCTTGGCGATGGCGCGGATGGCTGTGGGCGCCGTGTAGAAGGACGTGACCTTGTACTTCTCCACGACCTGCCAGAACCGGCTGTGGGTCGGATAGATGGGAACGACCTCGAACATGACCGAGGTGGAGCACAGAGAGAGGGGGCCATAGACGACGTAGCTGTGTCCCGTGCCCCAGCCGATATCGGCGGTACACCAGTGAATGTCTTCCTCGTGGAGATCGAAGGCATACTTGGACGTGTAGGCGGTGAACACCAGATACCCCGCCGTGGTGTGGAGGGCGCCCTTGGGCTGTCCCGTCGAACCGGAGGTGTAGAGAATGAACAGGGTGTCTTCCGCGTCCATCCACTCAGGCTCACATTTGTCATCCACCGTGGCCATTTCGTCGTGCCACCAGAGGTCTCTGCCCTCGGTCCATTCGCACTTGATCTTGTCTCCCACGCGGTCAACCACGATGACCTTCTCCACAGAAGGACATTCCTTCAGGGCCACGTCGGCGGAGGCCTTCGCGGGAACGGCCTTGGCGCCGCGCATGGTGCCGTTGCAGACCACGAGGATCTTCGATTCGGAATCCTGGATGCGGACGGCCAGGGCGTCGGAGCTGAAGCCCCCGAACACGACGGCGTGGACGGCCCCGATCCGGGTGCAGGCCAGCATGGCGACGGCCGCTTCCGGGACCATGGGCAGGTAAAGGCAAACACGATCGCCCTTCTTCACACCGTGCTTCTTCAGGACGTTGGCGAACTTGCAGACCTCGGTGTACAGTTCCCTGTAGGTGATGGCCCGCTCTTCACCGGGCTCGTTGCCTTCCCACTGGATGGCGACCTTGTCGGCCCGCTTCTCGAGCTGGCGGTCCAGGCAGTTGTAGGAGACATTCAGTTTGGCTCCCTCGAAATACTTGACATAAATGGGACCCTTTCGGATGTCAAAATTGTAATCCTCGACCTTGTCCCACTTTTTGTAAAACGTAACGAGTTCATCGGCCTGTTTCGCCCACCACGCCGACGGGTCAGCCTCGGCTTCGGCGAACAGTTTTTGGTACTGTTCCATGCTGTTGATGTAGGCGATCTTTTTGACCCGGTCCGGTACCGGATAACGTTCCTTCAATACGACTTCGTCTGCCATTTTTTTCAATTACCTCCCTATTGTTGTTGTTGTCGAAAAATCACGTTGGATCTCCCTTGCCATACGCATATTCAATTCATATTTTAAGGAAGACGCAGGATGAAACCCCGCCTGACCTCTTTTTAATCCCCGCCCCACCTCTTCACTCGCTCGTAAGAAGGAGGGCAAGGACGCCAAGACCGGCCCGAGACGCCGGCCGCCGTTTCGGAAACCGCCCCGCAACGGGATACACCCCCCGAAGGGGCCCCTGTTTCCGCGTCAACACCCGGGAAAGACCTCCCGGGCGTTTCTTTTTCCTAAGAAATACGGCCCGTTGCACAGGCGCTCCCTCGACATGCCCCCCGCAACGTTAGCCGTCAGTGGATATACCGAACCATGCCGAATGTCAAGTATAATTTCGTGAGGGGCATGGAACCGACGGGGTTCATCCGCCCTGAGCGAATACATCGGGCCGCGGGTTTTTTTCTCTCTGTTTCTCCGGCGACTTCTTTCCGTATCGCCCTGGGGAAATCCTTGCCGGGAATGGCCCTTCTGTGGCTTTTTCGCAACACCTCTGTGTCAGCCCTCACGAGGGCGCCGCCTCCTGCGGAACGCCCCTTCGGGGCAAGCTCCATATTTCATATATATATCAGTGGGTTATCATTCTTTCTCGCAAGCGCTCCCCCTTGAGGCTTTTCTGGTACACATGTTGCTACATTTGCAAGGGGCGCCGCGATCCGCCGCACGGGCCGTCGGCGCCGGTTTCGCCTTGACAGGAACGGGACGAGATGCTACGCGTACCGGAAAACAATCGAGAAAGGGGGTGACGGGGAAATTCAGGGGAAGGGTTCCGGGGTCCCTGCCGGCTTGACCGGTTCCCGGGAGCGCCCGTATAAGGGACGGAAGGTTTTTGGGAAAGAAAAGGCGGATCTCCCACGACATGCCCGGGAGGTCCGGGTAAACATGGTTTGACAAACAGGAGGAAAACAGATGAAGAAACTTTGGATCGTCTTGGTTTCACTGGCCCTGGTGGCGGCCTTCAGCCTGCCCGCCTCGGCCGTGGACGTCAAGTTCAGCGGCTCGTACTATGTGGCCGGTGATTACTACAATGATTTGGACATGATCAATTCGGGAGACTGGCTGGGAGAGGCGCTGCCCGACAGTGCAGAGTGGACTAACCGGAGAGGTGGCACCTATCGCATACCGAAAGCCCGGGGCGGAGGAGACCGTCCTTACAGTCTTGGCCACGGCGTTGACAAATCGACGGCGTTTTTCCGTCAGCGTTTGCGCATCCAGACCGAGTTCGTCGTGTCCCCGGGTCTCTCCCTGATCACCCGGTTCGACGCCCTCGAGAAGATCTGGGGCGACCAGCAGTGGACGGGTTCCCGGACGGCTTACCAGTCCCGTCCCCACAACCACGCCGATATTCGGAACGCGAAAGAGCAGGAGAACATCGAGTTCGAACAGGCCTACATCCAGTACGCCTCGAAGATCGGCCTGTGGTGGATCGGCGTGGCCCCCCACGACTTCTGGGGAACCACCTTCGGCGATTCGACCCAGTCCGAGTCGTTGATCCAGTGGATCCTGCCGCTCAACGAGAACTGGATCATCGGGGCCAAGTACTTCAAGCACTACGAGAACAGCCCCAACATGTTCGGCGGCCAGGACAACAAGGGCATCGACGCCGACGACAGCGCCTACGTCGGTGTGGGCATCTTCAAGACCCAGAACATCGAAACGGGTCTGAAGGTCGCCTACCGTCAGCTCCGCCAGAACAAGAACAGCGCGGACTATCTCGCGATTCCGCCGCACTCCAAGATCGACGGCTGGCTCATCACGCCCTACTTCAAGGGCCAGTTCGGGCCGGTCAACCTCCAGGCGGAAGTGGAGTACTGGTACGGCGAGGTGGAACTGCAGAGAAGTATAGACGGTTTCGGCGGGCCGTGGTCGTATGCTACTGGTTATCTGCCCGTAACCGGCAAGAACACAAGGACGATCGACATGGAGTTCTGGTCCCTGTACCTGGACGCCAAGGTCGACATCGGCCCCGCCTACGTCGGGGGCCGGTTCATTTACGTCTCCGGCGACGACCGGTACAGCAGAGGCAAGTTTGAAGGGTCCGACTTCCTGAACAACCGGGCCTTCGAGATGTGCTGGGGCGGCGTGGATCTGAAGCAGACCCTCATCCTGTGGAACGAGGATGTGACGAACTGGGTCGGCGATGTCTGGGACCTCGGCCCCGGAATCAAGAACGCCAAGTTCGGCCAGATCTACGGCGGCTACACCTGGAAGGACTTCACCTTCACAGGCGCCCTGGCCTACGCCAGAGCGGACGAGACCTGGAAGACCCAGAGCAGCGACTACGGCTGGGAGCTGGACGTGACGGCAACCTACAAGATCACGGACAACCTGAGCTACATGGTCGGTGCCGGTTACCTCTGGACGGGCGACTACTTCAGGGGTCCCAAGGGGACAGATTACCGTTATAGGGGTGATAGTCGGAACCATCGCGCTCGCTATTACGCTCCCTATAGCATCGGCAAGCCCGACGTGGACGACATTTACCTGATCACGAACAAACTGACCCTGACCTTCTAGGATCATCCCCGACGATTCCCGTTATCCCCGCCCCGGAAGGGTTCCCCCTTCCGGGGCTTTTTTTTCGTTTGACGCCCCCGCTTTTCCCTCTCCGCCGTCATGGGACGGGAAAACCCTCGACAGGAAGGGCCGACTTTAGTACACTCTTTCGCAGAGGAGGATCCCATTCAGAAAATTTACGGCCATACCAGCGGATTGAAACCGGAACAGCGGCGGCGGGTCGAACAGTTCTACCGCCGGCGGCTCCCGCCGGCGCAGGTGATGACACACGACCTGGCCCGGCAGATGACGGAGCTGTCCCGGGAGATGAACCGTCAACTCGGCCTGCTCGTCACCCGCCGGGGGGAAATCGCCTTTGTCATCGTCGGCACCGCCCGGGATATATTCATTCCGGATCTGTCGTCCTTTCGCGCTTCGTCCGTGCGCTTTCGGGGCCTCCGTCTCCTCCACACCCACCTCGACCGGTCCGGCCTGACAACGGACGACCTGACGGATCTGGCGCTCCTTCGCCTTGACCTGGTGGCGGCGGTGGAAACGGAACCGGACGGCCTTCCCGGCCGTGTCCACCTGGCCCATCTGATCCCGGAAAACAGGGAGGGGCGTTTCTGGACCCTTCTCGACCCGTGCCCACCCTCGGCCCTGACCTGGGATTTCCTCTCCTTCATCCAGGCCCTGGAGGGGGAATTCACCCGGAAGGAACGGACCCGCAGGGTCGAGGCGAAGGACCGGGCCCTCTTGATCCGGGCGGAAACGGATCCCGCTTTCGACAGCGCGGGGGCCCTGTCGGAGCTTCGGGAACTGGCGGTCACGTCGGGGGTGGAGGTGTTCGACACCATGTTGCAGTATCGACCCCAACTGGACCCGAAATACGTCGTCGGCCGGGGCAAACTCTCGGATATCGTCATCCGGGCCCTCCAGATCGGGGCGAACCTGCTTGTCTTCGACCACGAACTGACCGCCGCCCAGATCCGTTCCATCACGGATTTTACGGAACTGCGGGTCATCGACCGAACCCAGGTGATTCTCGACATCTTCGCCCGGCGGGCCCGAACCCGGGAGGCCCGGATCCAGGTGGAACTCGCCCAGTTGAAGTACCGCCTGCCCCGCCTCGTCCGCCGGGATACCTCCCTGTCACGCCTGGCCGGGGGCATCGGCGGCACAGGCCCCGGGGAAACGAAGCTGGAAGTGGACCGCCGCCGCGTGCGGGAACGGATTCACCGCCTGGAAGAGGAACTGGAGGGTATCGGCCGTGCCCGGAGCCAGCGGCGGGGCAGGCGGGACAAGGCGGGACTCCCGGTCATCTCGATTGTCGGTTACACCAACGCAGGGAAATCGACGCTGCTGAACGCACTGACCCAGAGCCGGGTCTTCGTTGAAGACCGGCTGTTCGCCACCCTGGACCCGAAAAGCGCGCGTCTTCGCTTTCCCCGGGACACGGAAGCGGTCATCACCGACACGGTGGGTTTCATCCGGGCCCTGCCGGCGGAACTCTTCGCGGCCTTCCGGTCCACCCTCGAGGAACTGGACGAGGCGGATGTCCTGCTCCATGTGATCGACGTCAGCAACCCGGATTTCGAGAGCCACATTACAGCGGTGGAGAAGGTGCTGGCGGAAATCGGCATTCAGGACAAACCGACCCTACGGGTTTTTAACAAGGAGGATTGCTTCCCCGACAAGGGGGTTCTGGCTAACCTGTGCCGTCGCTTCGAGGCGACGCCGGTTTCGGCCCTTTCCAGCGAGAGCCTCCCCCCCCTTTTGGAACGCCTCGAGAACTGGCTGGGAGGTACCCACCGATCATGGCTGCATAACGGTTCGCCGCTCCCATGTTCGCGATAACGGCTTCCTGTCCCCCGGCGCCCCGGTCCCGCAGGTCTTCCGGGTGGCGCAGCAGGTCCATGATTTTCCCGTAAAGACCCGCTTCGTCCGTGACGGTCACACCGGCCCCGACCTTTTCCAGAAGCGTTTTTTCATTGACGAAATCCTCCATGAAGGGGCCATGGAGGACGACGTTCCCCCAGGCGGCCGGCTCCAGGATGTTCTGTCCGCCCCGGGGCACCAGGGATCCACCGCAATACACAACGGTCGCCAGGCTGTAGGCCTTGAAGAGTTCGCCGATGACGTCGATCAAAACAACCCGTTCATCCCGCCTTTTTTTGCCGCCGTCGATCTCCCGCATGGTGATGAAGTCGGTAAAACCCGCTTCACCGATGAGGGTCATGACCCAGTTCCGCCTCTCGATATGGCGGGGAACCAAAACAAGCTTCAGATCGGGATGGCATTCCAGCAGGCGCCGGTAAACATGGAGGACGATCGCTTCCTCCCCCTCGTGGGTACTGCCGGCCACCCAGATTTTTTCGTCCCGCGTAAAATTGAGCCGGGCCCTGATTTCCTCCTTCAGGTACGGCGTTGCCGTCGCCGCCAGACCGTCGTATTTGGCGTTTCCCTGAATATGGACCTTTTCCGGGGGCATACCCATGGCGACGATGCGGTCCCGGTCCGTCTGAGAGATGACCCCCGCCTGGTCGAGCCTTTCCAGGAGAGGCTTCCAGAAGAACCTCGTCCTGTAATACCGCCTGAATGAACGGGGCGAAATGCGGCCGTTCACCATGACAACCTTGACCCCCTCCCGGCGGCAGATCCGGAGGAAGTTCGGCCAAAGCTCCGTCTCGACGGGAACGAAGACGGCGGGGCGGATCATACGGATCAGCTTTTTCACCACGAAGGGAAGGTCCAGGGGAAAGTAGATCAGGGCGTTCGCGGCGGAAACGAGCTTTTCCGCCATGAGGCGCCCCGTTTCCGTCGTCGTGGAAACCACGATGCAACCCCGTGGATACCTCTCCCGCAACGACGCCACGATGGGGGCCGCCGCCGTCACCTCCCCGACGGATACGGCGTGGACCCAGATGCGGGGCTCCCCTTCCAGATTCCCGAGATGTTCCCCATCCACAAAACCCAGTTTCGGACCGATGCTCCGGCGGTATTTGCCCGTTAGGACCATTTTCACGGCAAACCAGGGCGACATAACCAGAAGCGTCGCCAAGAGGATTATGTTGTACAGGGCCATCATGGGGCGCATCTTCTGTGTTTTCCCCTGCCCTGTCAAGGGCTTTTCTCCTTGACGGCGGAAGCGTCATGTTGTATCCGTTTGGCCTGAATCGACGCATGGAAATAACGGATAACGCTTGTTTTTCGAGAGATGCGGCGATGGGAAACACGTCGGTTCTCCCCGGTGCGGACGCTCCGTTCTGATGCCTGGTTTCTCTTTGGCGGGCATCGACGTCGTTGCGATGAAGCCGGTCTGAGGCCTGCCGCACAAGGGCATGGAGGCGCAGCCCCCGGACCCGGGTGACGTTCAACAACCCTCCCGCCTCCATCGGCGTGAGAAAAACATGAGGAAACCATGAAAAGAATCGCCCCTTCCATCCTGTCCGCCGACTTCGGTCGCCTGGCGGAAGAAATCCAGGCCGTCGAGGCCGCCGGCGCGGACTGGATCCACGTGGATGTCATGGACGGCCATTTTGTCCCGAACCTGACCATCGGGCCAGCCGTCGTCAAGGCTCTGCGCAAGACCACCAGCCTTCCCTTCGACGTCCACCTCATGATCCGTGATCCGGACCGTTACCTCGACGCCTTCATCGACGCGGGCAGCGATATCTTAACGGTCCATGTGGAAGCGGCGGCCCATCTGAACCGGACGGTCAACGGGATCAGGGAAAAGGGAGTCAAAGCCGGTGTCTCGATCAACCCGGCGACGCCGGTTTCATGCCTGGAGGAAATCCTGCCGGACTGCGATCTGATCCTGGTCATGACGGTCAACCCCGGTTTCGGAGGCCAGAAGTTCATCGCCTCGTCCCTGTCCAAAATCAGAAAAACCCGGGACATGATCGCGTCTCTGGCGCGTCCGGTTATACTGGAAGTGGATGGCGGCATTACTCTGGACAACATCGAGGAGGTGTCCGCCGCGGGAGCTGATGTCTTCGTGGCCGGTTCCGCTGTTTTCGGCAGCCCTGATTACGGCGAGACGATCCGGGCGATGAAGGCAAAACTGACGGATAACCCATAAGGGATCGACCTCCGGAGACTCACGCCTGGATTTTTTCACTCGCCTGCTTCCATGAAGGATCATCCCGGCGTAGGCGGGAATCCCATTTTCACCGGGAAACGACTTGCCCTCCGTCCTGCTGGAGGATCCTCTCCCGCATGTTTTTTTCCGTCCATGAAAAAGGGCGGGTCCGCCGACCGGACCCGCCCTCCTGTTTTCCATGCAAACGTTAAATCAACAACCTATTTTTTCGTGTAATCGTAAACGCCCTTGCCGGATTTCCGACCGAGACGACCGGCGCGGACCAGCTTCACCAGCAGGGGGGCCGGACGGTACTTGTCACCCAGTTCCGCATGGAGCCCTTCCATGATACGCAAAAGGGTGTCGTTGCCAATCAGGTCGGCGAGGGCCAGAGGGCCGATGGGGTGATTGCAACCCAGCATCATGGCCTTGTCGATGTCCTCAGGCGTGGCCAGGCCGTCACCCAGGGTGAAGAAGGCCTCGTTGATCATGGTGCACAGGATTCGGTTGACGACGAAAGCGGGACCTTCGTTTACAATGACGCATTCCTTGCCCAGCTTCTCGCCCCAGGCCTTGGCGATGGCCAGAGTCTCCTGTGACGTTTCATAACCCAAAATCAGCTCCATGAGCTTCATCACCGGCACAGGGTTGAAAAAATGGGTGCCGATGAAACGGTCCGGACGGTCCGTCAGGCAAGCCATCTCGGTGATGCTGAGGCCGGAGGTATTGGTGAAGAACAGACAGTGGGCCGGCACGACCTCCATGAGTTCCTTGTAAACCTGCTTTTTGATACTGAGCACCTCCACGACCACCTCGACGACGACGTCGGCCTTGCCTGCGGCCTCCTTCAGATCGAGGGTCGGCGTGATCCGGGCCAGGACCGCATCCATGTCCTCCTGGGTCCGCTTGCCCTTTTCCACTTCCCGGCCCAGATTCTTCCGGATCGTGTTCATGCCGTTATCGATGAACCGCTGCTCGATATCGCGCATGGTCACCTGGAACCCCGCCTGGGCACAAACCTGGGCGATACCGCTGCCCATGAGACCTGCCCCCAGCACACACACATTCTTGATTTCCATCACTGTACTCCTTCCTTAATAAATAATATGATGATCCACATGTTGGTTATCCCGTTCCCGTGAAGCCAAGGCGGCGACCCGCTAAGTAGCAGAAACCAAAGGGGGAAGTCAATTCTTTTTTTCCGTACGCCAAAGAGAGCCCGCGCGGGGACAAGACCTCGAAGCCGAACCGGATATTACGCCACCGTTTCCCCAGGGGATGTTCTATTGCCCGGAACAGACACCGATCAGGAAGCGTTCCATCAGAAGTCGTTCGTCCTGACCCGTCGATTTCATGAGAATATCGACCCGTACCAGGTGATCCAGGTGATTGATCAGCCTTTCATGGGTAAACCGGCCGGAATTCTTCAGGGATTGATAAACGGCGAAGGGGTGCTGACTGACGAAGCCCGCTTCCTTCCCGCCTCCCTGGAGGGAAAGGCCTTTCAGGACGGGCTGGATTTTTCGTTGAAACTCACCGTAATCCATATCGAAACGATAACCGGAAAGCCCCCCGCTCTGGAGCAGGAGCTTCGCATGGAGCAGGTTCCGGAGTTCACGGCTGATCATACCCAGAATCATCAGAGGGGACACACCCTGTAGGAGCAAATCCTGAAAAACGCGGAGGCTTCCGGCGAGATTCCGCTCCGTCATGGCCGCAACGAGTGCGAAAACCGAATCCTCCCTGGATTTGCCGACAACCGCTTCGACATCCTCCGCACTTATCCGCTTCCGGTCACCGACGAAAACCATCAACTTTTCGACGGCCTGAATGGATTCACGGAGCTGGAAACCCGTTTTCCGCCCCAGGGTTTCCCATGCCTCGCCCGTCAGGGTTTTCCCGCAAGAGGCCAGCATCTTACGGGCCTGGTTCATCAGGCGCTCCTTTTGCCTCTGCTCCGTCCTGACTTTGGGAAAGTGCAGAACGACACCCTGTTCCGAGATGAACCTGAACATCTTCTTCCGGCGATCCACCGCCTCCGCGACAAGAATCAGGTGATTCTCCGGCGGTATCCGGGAACGCAGCAGCTCCGCCAGGTATTCCTCCCGGCCGCCCCTGATCGCCCTTCCGTTCCCTCCCTGATCCATGGACAGGGCAACCAGTCGGGGCAGCCAAGTTTCGCGGTCATCCTTTTCGTCTCTTCCGATCAGACGGTTCCAGGCCTCGCCCGAAATCGTTCTCCACCCGTCGTCCTGCAGATCTTCCAACTTCCAGCCGGTCATATCCAGAAAGGTCAGAAAGGCCGCCACCGCTCTTGCGGGGTTCTTCTCCAGCTGTTCCCGCATGGTCCTCACCAGCGCCCCCGCCGTCTGTTTTGAGTGAAAGAGGTGCGTATCATGCACTACGACCAGTTTACGACCGGCAAGCAGGGGCGGGAGCACCAGGGTAGCCGACAGCCGCTCCAGTTCGTCCGGCCCCCCGGACATGACAAACAGATTCAGTTCCCGATCGGCTTCGGGCATGATTGCCGCTGTTATTTCTTCCAGCGCTTCCGCAACGAGGTACTCCTCCTCCCCGTAGAGCAGGTAAACGGGGCTGATCTTTCCTTTTGCGATATCGCCAAGGGCGCGACGATACCCTGTTCCTGATGTATCCGTAACCATGGGACAACACCATCGGACCGCTTGGCCCGCGGCATGGAGCGCAGGCTGTGATCCCGGGGAAAGGCTGGACCGCCCGATGACGCCCCCGTCGATAACCGAGGTCACGCCGGCCTCGATCACCACGGGACGCCCTCAGGGCTCCGTCCGGCTAGATGATGACGAACTTCTTGATATGCCTGACGATTTCGTCGGGGTCGTCTATGACCTGAATCAACTCCATATCAACGGGAAGGATCATGTCCCCTTTCAGCATGCTGTTTTTCAACCAGTTGACGAGACCTCGCCAGTAATCACTCCCCATGAGTATGACAGGAAACGCTTTGATCCGCCTGGTCTGAATCAGGGTCAGGGCTTCAAACAGTTCATCCATCGTTCCGTAACCGCCCGGAAGAATAACATAGGCCATGGCGTATTTGATGAACATGACCTTGCGAATGAAAAAATAATGATAGTTTATGGCGATATTGGCGTAGGGATTCGGTTTCTGTTCAAAGGGGAGTTGGATGTTCATGCCCACCGACGTGCCACCCGCCTCCGCCGCACCTTTGTTGGCCGCCTCCATGATGCCGGGGCCGCCGCCGGTGATGACACTGAATCCTGAACGCACCAGTTTGGAAGCCAGGTATTCGGCCTTCTCATAATACGCCGTGCCGGGCTCAACCCGTGCCGAACCAAAAATGGATACGGCCCGTTTTACCCGGGAAAGGGTGTCTATGGCATCGACAAACTCGGCCATGATCCTGAAAATCCGCCAGGATTCCGCCGGTGTCAGACTATCCAACAGGTATTGGCTGTCCTCCACGATGATATCCCTCCTGAAGCCGCCGGTCTTTCCCTTCCCGGCTCCGCTTCGGCAGCGTCCGGACAGGGGCCGTCGGCAATCTGTAAAACGTTTTGTTGTTTCCTCCATCCAAGCGCATCATGACCGGGCTGCGCAATTTCGTCATGCCGGTCACAACTCGCAGGGATCGGACCCGACCCACCTCAGGTGTTTCGTCTTCGCTGCACCTTCGCCAGCCTCCGGCGGGCTTCGATGGTTTTCCGCTTCCTTTTCACGGAGGGTTTCTCATAGGCCCGTCGGACTTTCAATTCCTTGAACAGGCCGCTCTTCGAAAGCTTGTTTTTCAAAATTTTCAGCGCTTTCTCCACGTCGTTGTCGAATACTTTTACTTCCAAAATCATTCTCCCTTTCTCTTGCCTTATTTTGTTCTGTTCAACCGGCCAACGGGCAAGGCCGGTCGGAATCGGCCCCTCTTTTGCTCCGTTGCGCCCTATATTTTGAGATCGATCCTCCCTATCGGATCTCGTGATGGTACTCCTGAATCGTTTTCACCGCGGGCTCACCCTTTTTGAGCGTTTTGATGGCGTTGACCGCCGCCTGAGCGCCCGGAAGGGTCGTCACCAGGGGAACACTGTGAAAGACCGCCGTGGACCGTATGATGGCCGTATCCTCCCTGGTTTTCTTTCCAGCGGAGGTATTGATGATCATAGCGATTTCACGATTTTTCATCAGGTCGATGACGTTAGGCCGCCCCTCGTATATCTTCGGCAGAACCGTCACGGTGATGTCGTTGTTCTTCAGCACCGCCGCCGTACCGCCCGTGGCGACGATCGAAAAACCGAGATGCTCCAGCTCTTTGGCCAGAAAGACGATCTGACGCTTGTCCTTGTTGTTGACGCTGAGGAAGACCGTTCCGGATGCGGGCAGTATGGTCCCCGCTGCTATTTGGGATTTTGCAAATGCCATACCAAATGTTTTGTCGATGCCCATGACCTCACCGGTGGACTTCATTTCCGGCCCTAAAATGGCATCCACGCCGGGGAACCGCGAAAAGGGGAAAACCGATTCCTTCACGGCAAGATGTTTCACATTGACTTCCTTCGTAAAACCCAGTTCCCTGAGGGTTTTCCCCGCCATGATTTTCGTTGCCAGCTTCGCCAGGGGAATGCCCGTCACCTTACTGACAAAGGGAACGGTCCGGGAAGCCCGGGGATTGACTTCGAGAACGTAGATGATGTCGTTACGGATGGCGTACTGGATGTTCATCAACCCCCGGACGTTGAGTTCCCTGGCAAGGGCATAGGTATTTTCCTTGATGACGCCGGCCAGTTTGGCATCCAGAGTATAGGGCGGCATGACGGAGGCGCTGTCTCCCGAGTGAATTCCCGCTTCCTCGATGTGTTCCAGGAGCCCGCCGATAACGGTCGTTTCACCATCGGAGATGGCGTCCACGTCGATTTCGATCGCATCCTCGAGGAATTTATCGATCAGGATGGGATGTTCCGGGGAAACACGTATGGCCTTTTTCATAAACTCTTCCAGAGCCTCATCGTCATAGACGATTTCCATCGCCCGTCCGCCCAGGACATAGGACGGCCGCACAACGACGGGATAGCCGATCTTGTTGGCCACCTTTTCCGCCTCGGCAAAGGAACGGGCCGTTCCGTTCTCCGGTTGGATCAGGCCGAGTTTCTTCAGGAGCACCTGGAAGCGTTTCCGGTCCTCCGCCCGGTCGATACTGTCCGGGGTCGTCCCCCAGATAGGCACACCCGCCTTCTCCAGAGGTACGGCAAGATTCAGAGGCGTCTGTCCACCGAACTGGACAATCACGCCATCGGGTTTCTCCAGATGGATGATGTTGAGCACATCCTCACGTGTCAGGGGCTCGAAGTAGAGTTTGTCTGACGTGTCGTAATCGGTGCTGACCGTTTCCGGATTGCTGTTGACCATGATGCTCTCGTAACCGAGTTCACGGAGCGCCAGAGACGCATGCACACAACAGTAATCGAACTCGATTCCCTGCCCTATCCTGTTCGGGCCGCCCCCCAGGATGACCACCTTGGGCCGGGGGCCGCGCACACTTTCCTCCACGGATTCATAGGATGAGTAGTAGTAGGGCTTTTCCGCTGCGAACTCGGCTGCGCAGGTATCGACAAGCTTGTACACGGGATGAAGGTTCTTCTTTTTTCGCAGATCCTGAATCACCGTTTCCGTCGTACCGAGAATATGAGCCAGCTGGACATCGGAAAAACCGAAATCCTTGGCTCTCCGGAGTTGCTCGACAGGGAAATCGCGTTTCCAGGCGTTCAGATCCCGTTTTGCGCCCTGGAAACGGAATCCGCTCAATTCCACCTCCAAATCAAAGATTTCCTTCATGTTGAAGAGAAACCACCGGTCGATCCGACAGAGATCCTGTATCTCGTCAATCGTCAAGCCCATTTCAAACGCATGGCGGATGTAAAAAAAACGCTCCGCGTTGGGAACCCGCAGTTTTTCCCGAACACGCTCCAGGGGCTCATCACCCTGAAGCGGCCTGTCCTTCCCGTCGGCGCCAAAACCGAATCGGCCCGTCTCCAAAGAACGAAGCCCCTTTTGAAAGGCCTCCTTGAAATTCCGACCGATGGCCATGACCTCGCCCACGGCCTTCATGGAGGTGTTCAGGGTGGGGTCCGCCAGGGGGAATTTTTCGAAGGTAAATCTGGACATTTTAAAAACGCAATAATCCAAAGCCGGCTCGTACAGGGACGTGGTCTTTCCCGTAATGTCATTGTGCACCTCGTCAAGGGTAAAACCGACGGCCAGCTTCGTCGCCACACGGGCAATGGGGAAACCCGTTGCCTTGGAGGCCAAGGCCGAACTTCGGGACAATCTGGGGTTGACCTCGATGATGACGATTTCTCCGTTGTGGGGGTTCTGGGCAAACTGGATGTTGACGCCGCCACCCGCCACATCGATCTTGCGGATGATTTTTCGGCAAAGATCGGTAAACGTCCTGTACTCTTTCGCCGTCAGGGTCTGGGCCGGCGCAACGACGGCGCTGTCATCCGTATGAACGCCCATGGGGTCGATGTTCTCCATGGAGGTGACGATGATGACATTGTCAGCGCAGTCCCGCATGACCTCAAACTCGATTTCTTTCCATCCGAGGACGGACTGTTCGACCAATAATTGGCCCACCGGGCTATATTCGATACCCTTGGCGACAAAATCCTCCAACTCCTCCTTGTTATAGACGATGGAGCCACCCGTCCCGCCGAGGGTAAAGGCGGGCCGCAGAATCAGGGGAAATCCGATTCGAAGCCCGATTTCCATGCCTTCCTCCAGAGTCCTGGCAATCCCGCTTTCTGGAAGGCCGATTCCAATCTCCCCCATAGCCTGTTTGAACAGATCCCGGTCTTCCGCCCGGGCTATCGCCTCGGCACTGGAACCCAGCACCTCGACGTTATACTTCGTGAACACCCCGGCCCGCGCCAGAAACACGGCCGTGTTCAAACCGGTCTGACCACCCAGGGTAGGAAGAACCGCGTCGGGCCTTTCCCGCTCGATGATCTTCTCGACAATGGCCGGCGTAATGGGCTCGATGTAGGTCCGGTCGGCCATGTCCGGATCCGTCATGATCGTCGCCGGATTGCTGTTGACCAGAATAACGTAATAACCTTCCTCTTTCAGGGCCTTGCAGGCCTGTGATCCGGAATAGTCGAATTCGCAGGCCTGGCCGATGACAATGGGCCCGGACCCGATGATCAATATTTTCTTTAAATCTTCCCGTTTCGGCATGTTCGTCAATCCCGTTTCCGATTTTTTTCCATGATACGTAGAAACCGGCCTAATACGCCGCTGGGCCCGCCTTCCTCGTCCGGCCGGGGAACAAATTGCACTCCCAAAACACCCAGGGGGGCGGATGAGATGCCCTCCACGGTTCCATCGTTGACATTGATGTGAGACACCTTGAATTCCTTCAGAAAATCCGGCCCGGCCGTCATGACAAAACTGTGGTTCTGGTCCGTAATGGCAACCGCTTGAGTCTCCATGTCCCGAACCGCATAATTACAACCGTGATGGCCGACTTTCATAGGGTTCACCTGCCCACCTGCAGCGAGACAGATCAACTGGGCTCCCAGACCGATACCCAGGATCGGCACCCACCCGATCGCTTGCCCGATTTCCGACGTGACAGCCTCCGCGCGGCGTGGGTCTCCCGGCCCACTGGAAACGACGAGCCCATCGGGATCAAGTCTCCGGATTTCCTCCCAGGAAGTGGATGGGCCGGCTACAACAAGCTCACATCCACATTGCCGCAACTGGTCGAAGGTGCTCCTTTTTACCCCCAAGTCATAAAGAACGGTCCGGTATCCCCCCGTGCCCTTAAAGGCCTTCAGCGTCTTTTTCCCCGAGACGATTTTCGGCGGCTTCCATGTTTTCAGGCGGTCCAGCAGGTTACCCACGGAGGTGGCCGCGGGACCGATAATCCCCTTCATCTCCCCATGCTCCCGAATGTGAAGAGAGAGCGCACGGGTATCGACTTGCTCCATGCCGACAACCTTACCCGCCCGCATCGTGTTTTCCAGGGTGTCCGTCGCCCGCCAGTTGCTGACGATCCGGCTTTTTTCCTTAATGATGAGTCCCTGAACGTGAAGACGATCCGACTCGGCATCCTCGTCGTTTGTTCCGTAGTTGCCTATCAGAGGATAGGTCATGTTGATCAGACATCCCGCGTTGTCGGGATCCGTCAGGACCTCCTGATACCCGACGATCCGGTGGTCGTCATGGACCCAGCCACAGGCCTCCCCGGCCGCGCCGAAGGAAACACCCCGAAAAACCGCGCCGTCTTCCAGAACCAATACCATGTCCATACGCAACGTTTTCTCCGTAATGCCCCAAACCCGTCTTGCATCCCGTGGGGCCTTCCATATCCCGCCCGCAATAAATACCCGGCGTTCCTTCCGGCTTGTCATCCTGATTCACGCAACACCCGGCCGAGATCGCAATGAACGCCGGGCCTTGCGTTCGGCCTCTCCCTCAAGGAGGCGTCGAGTTGGCACAAAAAAAGGGCAGTACGGCCTTGTTTTCAAAAAACGCCGCAACCCACCCTTTGTTTCCGCCTTCTAAACCACGCTCCTTACTTTGTCGGCTTCTTTCACCAAAATGGAATCCTGATCTTATGAAAATCCGGCCGTCAGCCTTACCCCGGTCAATTCCGTCAGAACAACGAGATGCCGGATAGGACGCAACCCGCCTGCAAATTCGGGCTTTATATAAACGATCTGGCCCCAAAGCGCAACCAAAAAAATGACGTCTGGACCGGATTAGCTTAAAAAATCGACACCGAAAAAACCGGCAACCTTCTCGTACCCGTTTTCGCCTCCTTTTCATCGGATCGGAAGGTTCCTCGCCTTCAAGAAGAGCCGAATGGCCCCTCGTTCCAAGCCGGATTCGTATATTTGTTTCGCATGAGATCCTTTTTTAGTTCCTGCTCTCTCATGGTGGGTTCTCCCTCCATAAATCGGATATTCCATACGTCCAGAAATGCCCGCTCCATGACCGCACTGAGCGTCTCCGCCCCAATGGATGCCCCCGTCTCCGCGCGCACAGAGGTGATGCGGGATTCCATGTCATCTCCAGGGCAATCATTCCCAGGATCGTGAGGATTCGCAAAGACGAGGTCATTCATGGCCCCATCGAATTCAAGAAGAATCGACCCATGCTGCAAAAAGCAACCCCGAGATCTGACCTGGGCGGACCCACAGATTTTTCGTCCCCGGGACAGCAGTTCGAATGGCGCCGGCACCGCGAAACACACCGGACGGCGGTTTTTGATAACATCCTTTTCGTTTCCGGGTTTATCCCCCGCCATGCGCACGTCAATACCCAATGCGGAAAACCCCCGGATAAGACAAAGGCCGATGGCCTGATAATTCCTGATGAGACCGGCAGGGGTAAAGGGCGGTTTTTCCCGGGAAACAACCGCATAGGTCAATTCACGGTCGTGCAGCACCGCCTTCCCCCCCGTGGGTCGACGTACAACATCGATACCGCTCTGTCTGCAGTATCGAAGATTGATGCCATCTCTTAAGTCCTGGGAATAACCAAGGGACAGGGAGGGTTTTTCCCACCCGTAGAAACGAAGAACAGGCGGGCCGCCCTGTTCCTGCAGAACCCGGAACAGGGCTTCATCCATCGCCATATTTTCAAAAGCGTTCGCAATCTTAAAGGGAAGAAGGCGCCAAGTCTCCAACCGGAATCAATCTACCTCACCTTCCTGCAAAACGAAATCATGATATTCCTTTGCATCGAGAAGATCGTCCAATTCATCCAGGTCCTGCATCTCCACAACGATCAGCCAACCCGTATCCTGAGGATCGCTGTTGATGATTCCTACGTCATCGTCGATGTCCTCGTTAACACTCACCACTTCACCGCTGACCGGAGAAATCAGCTCGACCGTGGCCTTTTCCACCGATTCAATGGCGCCGAACGACTCGTCCCGCTCGATTTCGAATTCGACCTCGGGAAGCTCCACGGACAGAACCTCTCCCAACTTTTCCTGGGCGTAGTCCGTAATACCGATCACGGCAAAATCGCCATCGACCCTGACCCAAACATGCTCGCGGCTGTAAAGAAGATCATCCGAAAACACTGGCATATGCGTCACTTCCTGTTGAGTATTGGTAAAAACCCGCGTATTGCCGCGGGGGAAAAACATCTCACCCCAATACGGTCAACTCCTTGGAAACCCTGGTTAACTTCTCCGCTTTCCCCTTCGTTACCCGTATGGTGTCCTCGATTCTTATACCCCATTTCCCCGGAAGATAAATCCCCGGTTCAATGGTCAGAACCATGCCGGCTTCCAGCAATTGCCCCGACTTCAGGGAAACACGCGGGGCCTCATGGATATCGAGTCCAACACCATGACCCGTCCCATGCGTAAAATGATCGCCCCACCCCTTTTCAGAAATCAGATCCCGCGCCGTCCTATCGACCTCCCGGCAGGAACGACCCGCAACCGCCGAGTCAATCGCCCGGTCATGGGCCTCCTTCACAAGCCTGTAGACTTCTTCCAGTCCGGCCTCAATCCTCTCGACAAAAAACGTGCAGGTTTCATCGGAATGGTACCCCTTGTAAACGGCCCCGTAATCGACCACAACGGTGTCACCCGATTTCAATTTTCTGGAACCGGCCCTGGCATGGGGCAGGGCAGCCCTCGAACCGGAAGCCACAATCGTGTCGAACGCGGGCTTCTCCGCACCCCCCTTGCGCATCCGGTATTCCAATTCCAGGGCAATGTCCCGCTCCGATATTCCCACTCGGATCATCGGCAAAATCGCCTCCAGGGCGCTGGCCGAAATATTCGCGGCCTTACGAATACAGGCGACTTCCTGGTCGTCCTTGAGAGCACGTAAAAGATCGATTTTCTCCGAAAGCGGTTTAAACCGGATACCCCGGTTTCTCGTTCTAATCCGGCGAAAAAGCTGTACGCTCAAAAACATGTCCTCGTATCCCACCACACCGGTCTTTTCCTGTCGAATGAGAGCCGTAACGCTTTCGACGTTGTCCGCCGTGTGCACCAGATCCAGTCCTTCCGTCTCCTTTGACGCCTGGATCGTATAACGGCCATCGACAATCAGATGGGCCCTTTCATTCGGCCCGACGAATAAAATCCCCTCACTTCCGGAAAAACCCGTCAGATATCTGATATTACTCATATTAAAGAGCAGGAAAGCATCGACGCCCCATTCGGCAAATCGAGATCGGAATCCCGCCATTCGCAGCGGGTAAGCCCTGGAGGTCATACGGCGGGGCTCCGCATCCGGATTGCCCGTGCCAGCCATCTTTCCAGTTCGGCAATGACGAGGGCGTTGGGAGAAGAAGAATCAACGGCGACGGAATCGTCCACCCCCTTCCCGCCTCCTCCTGTCATACGGTTGGCCAACTCCGCCAGTTTATTTGATGCCTGTTCGTTCGATGGCTCCCTGGTCAAAATCCCTTCCAGCACCTTCCTGGCCATGTCGTAGTGTCCCTGTTGTGCGTAGAGGTCCGCCAGGGTCACCGTCTGGAATTCGGGTGGCATCACCCCCCCCGCATCGCCGGCCTCGTGCCCTTTTTCAAGACGGCTTCCCGCCTCCCCCTGCGAAAACCGGTTTCCGCATGAGGCGAGGGCCTCACTGAGGGCATTGTGCTTTTGGAAGAAATTGAGAGATTCCTTGTTCAGTCCCGCCTTTTCGCAAAGCGTACCCAACTGGTGATAGACTTGAGAAAAACGACCGATGGCGGCGTCCACTTCGTTCATCAGGTCCCGCAACCGTTCAAATTTTCCCATTCTAAGAAGGCCCTGGCAGAGGATGAGGATCGCTTCGACATCGCCCGGCGCCTGAACAAGCCGTACCTCGGCCATTTTCACGGCCTCATCGAGTCGGTTTTCGCTCAGGCAGGTCCTGGCCAGCAGTGAATCAAAAGGTTTTTTTTCAGGATGATCTGTAGTCATCGAATCCTGTATGTATTGAATATTTATGGAAAATACTATACTTTAACCGCGAGATGCGGGAAAAGTAGCATAGGGAACAAACGGTGTCAAGAAGGAAAAAGCAAATATTTTCCATGAATCCCGTCCATATTCATAAAATGCCTCACCCCTTTTTATACCAGGACAAGGGCACCGTATTTTTGTGAAGTCCTTCACAAAAATGGATAAATACCTTGACTTACGTATCATCAAAAATTACCCTTGATCCAAAGTGTGTGTTTGTACCCTGTTTCCATCATGAAATCAAAAATCACGGGCATGTATTTCGATCAACCCGGTTCTTTTCACGTGAGTACCCACGTTATCTACCAACAGAAAAGCGAAGGCAATGATGCTTTATCAGGCATGTAATTTGCAAACTTCCAAGTTGAAACACAAGGGGAATGACCCTGTTTCTTAAATTCGTTTTTCCTGCGGTAAGATTCGTTGCTTAATTGTCTCGTGTAAAGTCGAAAGTCATGGTGGTCGATACTGCCAAAGGCAATCATATGGCGACTGTAACAAACAGGGGGGTCACCCTGGTCGAATTGATGATCGTCATTGCCCTTTTGGGGATCATGTTCGCAATAGCCGTTCCCTTCTGGCTGCATCATCGCACGAACACGGACCTGAAAACGGCCGCCCGCGGTGTGGCGGGGGATCTGTTCAACTTGAAACAGCGGGCCGCCGCGGAGCGGACACCTTATCGTATTGAATTCGATGAAGCGAATCAGCACTATCGCCTTGTTAACGGCGGCACCAACGAGGTGCTGCAAACGAAGAATTTTTCAACGCTCAGCGGTGGCATCATTATGTCGAACACGACCTTCACCGGAAAGAAGATCGAATTTTTTGTCCGTGGCACGGCCAGCCCGGGATCGGTCACGTTAACCAATACAAGAAACTCCAAGGCCGTCATCACGGTCAACATCACGGGCAGGACCCATGTTACCTACACTATGCAATAAACGGGGTTTCTCCCTGATCGAAGCGGTCATCGCCATTTTTTTGACGACTGTCGCGGTGATGTCCATTTTCGCCCTGGTGGCGCCCGCCTGGAGAACGACCTCTCAGTCCGATTCCCTGGGCCGGGCCGCCAACATTCTCTACGACCGGCTGCAACAGGAGGAGGCCCGGATCATGAATCCCTGCAGCCCCGTAGCAACGGGGGTCACGGGGCCCGTCACCGTCTATGCCGGAGGATCCGGCGCCCCTCAATCAGGTGATATGTCTTTCAATGTCACCACCACCGTCACGGCCACAGGCATCGGGTCAAACGATACCTGGCATGTAAACGTGAGGGTGAGCTGGGGCAATCACGCGGGTATTTCGGAGAGCCTCGTCGTCACGAGGCAGGATGATTATCGTTTTCCGGAGGGCTGCACTGACGCGGTGCTATGACATGATGAGGAATTGCCGAGGTTTTACCCTGGTTGAAGTCATTATCGCCATTGCCGTGACGATGGTATTGCTGGGGGCGATATACACGGCCGTGAATTCCACGCAACGCCACTCCGTGGGAATCGAAGGGCGCGTCGTTGCCCAGCAGGATGTCAAGGCGGCCCTGGACCTCATGTCCCTGGAACTTTCCATGGCGTCTTTCAACCCCACATTCAGTGACGGCATCTGGCACACCCCCCCGGGCGGCGCGGCCGGTTGCGGGACGACGTCGGCAAAACAGGAGTACCGGGGTATCCAGGAGGCGACGGCGAATTCCATCGCCGTCGAAATGGACATCAATGGGAACCGTGTGCTGGGCGACCCCAATGAGACGATCCGCTATGTCTATGATACGGCCCACCAGCGCATCACCCGGGCGACCAACTGCGGCGGAGGGAACCAGGCTTTTCTGGGGGCAGAGTCAGGGACACGGAACGTTCGGGTCGTCAACAACGACTACGACCCGGCCATTCCCGTATTTCGCTATTTCGACGGCCAGGGAACCGAGATAGGCGATCTTCCGGCGGGGATTCCCGACATCCGGAGAATAGAAATCACCCTGGCCGTGGAAACGGAGCACATCAACCCCAACACAGGCGAGAGACAGCGTCTGATTTATTCAACGAGCGTGATACCGAGGAACCATGTCATCAATCAATAATAGAAACAGGAAAGGTCTTCTTGCCTCCCAGCGGGGCATCGCCCTGATTACCGCCATCATGGCCTGCGTGATCCTGTTTGCCCTGGCTGTGCTGATCATTTATCTCTCCACGGGCGATCTCCGGGTGAGCAGCAGAACCGTCGGTGATAAAAAGGCCGGAAGCGCCGCCGAATCGGGGGTGCATCAACTGGTACGGCACTTCGACCCGGACCACTCCACATGGGACCCTGATGACGCCGACAGCATTTACGGCAAGAAAATCCAGGTGGACGCCGAAAGCGATTCTTCATCCTCCTTTGAGATCGGCCCGCCGGCCCGGCCCAAGTCGGGAATTTATTTCCGCCACATCGCGGGTTACGACATCACCGGGGGCAAAGGCTGGGGGATGACCAATTACGAGTCGGTGGTTACGGGCCAGAACGACCATTACAGCACGGAAACGACGATAACCACCGGTATCGGGTACGGCCCCGTCAAGACGGACACGATTTTAGAGTAGGAGAGCGTCATGAAAACAGCAGTCAAAACCATGTTGTGGCTTCTTGCCCTGGTGGTGGGCCTGGGGTTTTCCGTTCAGGGAATCCGGGCCGAGGACGACAACGACGATCCGGCGGAAGAGGTGCTCTTTTCGGAATCCGTGAGCCCCGACGCGCTTTTGCTTGTGGACCTGTCGGGGAGCATGCAATGGAACCCCCCCGGAACCGCCTACAAATACGGGGCATCGGCAGCGTGTAAAGCCGATACCAGTACCACCAGCAAGTGCAGCGGCAGCAACTGCAGCGGCGGGTTTTGTTCTGTTTCCAAAACGGGCTGCTCGACCGATTGCAGCCGCCTGAACATCGCCAAAAAGGCCATCTTCTCCCTTTTCGATTACAACGGAGACGGTACGATCGATGTCGACGACCGGGAGGCGTTGAATATCCGCTTCGGCTACATGCGGTTTTATGATTGCTCGGGGGAAGATTCGTCCGTTAGCTACAGTAGCGGATGCAACAAGATACACTTTGAGCTGGGGGGATCGACGGACACGGGCATCCCCTACAGCCAGATCTACTGTAGGAAAAGCGAGGAGAAGGGAAAAGGATGTAAAGTAGGCAGTACCTGCACGACGGGCGTCTGCGTGAACCGGGAATCCGCGCTCGGCGGAACCCCCTTGGTCTCCGCTCTGAAAGAGGCCAAGGCGTATCTGGACTACCACAAGAACAACAAGGACCCGGGGGCGAAGGAATGCCGGAAGAAGTACGTCATCCTCATCAGCGACGGCGCCGACACCTACGCCTGCAGCGGTAACGGCCAGGAATGCCAGGCCACGAGCTACAAGCGGCGGCGGGAATCGGTCCTTGCGGCGAAAGCGCTGAAAGACGCCGGGTATCGCCTCTTCGTAATCGGTCTGGGGGATGACATGCCGAGTTACCTGAAAAACACCCTGAACTGGATGGCCTATTACGGCGGCACGGATAACACGAAGGAACCCAACGAAATCAACCCCGACCAAAACCTCAACCTCGCAGGGCTGTCGGGCTGCAAGACGGAACCTTCGTCAAATCTTGAAGACGCTCGTTGCTACAGTGACAGTTCCAGTTCCGGCACCATGCTGAAATGGATGGCAAAGCAGAACGACCCGGGTTATTGCGGTATCAGCGGATACGCCTTCATGGCCGCCAACGAGGAAGACCTGAGCGCCGCCCTGCGGGCGGCGGTGAACGAGATCGTTTCCGCCATTTATTCCTTCTCCCAGGCCTCGATCCAGGCCTCCCGGACGGAAGACGAGAACTTCCTCTACGAGGGCTCTTTCGAGCCGTCGGACGACGACCCCTTCTGGAAGGGACATCTCCGGCAGTTCCCGATCCTTTTCGACGGCACCATCGGCCCGGAGTCATGGGACGCGGGGGTGAAACTGGCCGAAACGGCGGCGGGGGACCGGAAGATCTACACCTACAAAGGCGGTGCCATGACGAAATTCAAAACGACCCACATCACGCCGGGCGATCTGGGCATCACCACGGGGACAGATCCCCAAAAAGTCCAGCGGCGTGACGCCATTGTGGGGTTTGTCCGCGGAGAGTCGGCCTACAACAAGGAAGAGGTCTTCATCGGCAGCACAGCCTATACGTACAAGCTCGGCGACGTGTTCCGCACCACGCCGATCACAATCGGCACCCCCTCCCCGTACTTCGATGACAACCGAGACACGGCGGGCGCCTTTGCCACGCACAGGACAGAGCACCAGCGGACGACTACAAAAAAGAACCGGGTGGTCACGGTCGGCACCAATAACGGACAATTTCACGCCTTCCACACCCATAACGGCACCGAGGCCTGGAGTTTCATCCCCCCCAACCTGATGCCCAAGTTTCAACTTATCGCCCACGATTCCCACCCCACGGCACTGGTGCATCATTACTTCATCGACGGCCCCCTGTCGGGCGCCGACGTCTGGTGGGGGGGAAGCGGAGCCGACGGCACCCTGAAGGACCCTGGCGAGTGGCGGACCATTTTAGTCTTCGGTGAGGGCCGGGGGTCGGTCAATTACGCCTGGAGTTCATCACCCCATTGCGATGCGGACCTGAATCCGGGTTACACTGCGACGCATAAGTATTACTGCGGTTATCACGCCCTGGATGTCACGAACTCCCCGGCCGTGCCCACATACCTGTGGAACATGAACTTTGACGACGCCACCAGGGCGGCTCAGGCGCCCTACATCGGCGACCCCTGGAGTAAAATGCAGTTGGGACGGATCCGGGTCAGCGAGGGCGGCATGGATGTGGAAAAATGGGTGGGCTTCGTCGGGGGGGGCTATAATCCAAACACCGGAACCAGTGACGGGCGCGGAAAAGGGTTTTTTGTCGTGGATCTAAAGGATGGCCGGGTTCTCTGGAGCTTCACCCTCGGCTCCAGCACAAGCATGAAGTACAGTTTCCCCGCCGGACCGGCGATCATCGACACGGATAACGACGGGTTCATCGATACGGCTTATATCGGAGATTTGGGGGGAAACATCTGGCGCTTCAGGTTCTGCCGCCGGGCCGATATGGACTCGGACGCTCCCTGCGGTATATCCGACTGGAGCGGCAATCTATTTTTCGATGCCTCCACGGGGGCGAAACAACCGATTTACACAACCCCTTCGGCTACCAGGGATGCCAAGGGGAGGCTCTGGCTTTACTGGGGAACGGGGGACAAGGTCAACCCAACGGCCCCTTCCCAGGATCATTTTTACGGTGTCAAGGACCTGGACCGGAACACGACCTACAAGACCGAAGACCTCACCCGGATGAACGCCCTGGGCCAGACTTTTGATCCCGGTAGCAGCTCGGTCGGCTATCGAATCGCCCTCCCCGGAGATGGGGAAAAGGTCCTGTCCGACCCGACATTGTACGGCGGCGTCGTGTATTTTACGACCTACCTGCCCCCGGATCCGGGGAATCTTTGCATGCAGGCGGGTTCCGCCTATATTTACGGAATCAAGTACACGACAGGGGGCTGCGCCTTGGGCGAGAGCTGCCGGAAATTTCTCGGCGTGGGAATACCCTCGTCACCGATTATTTCCGCCGGGCCGGGGGGAAAAGCGGGCATATATGCAACGGTCAGCGGGGGCGCCGGTATCGGGGGAGAAACCTTCAGGGTCCCCCATGATCCAGGGGGACGGGCGAACCAGACCAACATCATTTACTGGAAGGACAGAAGGATAGACTGAGGGGCTGTCGAATAACTGCCGCCAGGAAGGGATTTTTTTGAACAAATCATCACGAAAACCCGCCAAGCCGTCCCGGACACCGCTCATCTTGGTTCTGTTGGGCGGCTTGACGGTAATTATCCTATTGGTTGTTTTCTTTTCCACGGGGAAAAACACGGCACACACAGGAAAGGATCCCGTTTCCCCCGTCCGGGAGGGGGGAACGACAAAACGGATGGTCGCCGCCGAACGGGATAACAGGTCCCTGATCCAGTCCGTTCGCCTCGAACCGGAATTTCCGACACGAACGGATGTGCTGCACGCGGTCGTCACACCTGTTGTGGATATTCCAGCCGATCAGTTGCAGTATTCACACACATGGAAAGTGAACGAACAAACGGTTAAAAACACGACGGGGGGCACCCTCGATTTATCGCCCTTCCGAAAGGGGGACCTCGTTTACGTCACCGTGACGCCTTACCGTAGCGGTACGGCCGGTTACGCGGCAAGAAGTCCGATGATCGCCCTTCAGGCTGTCCCGCCATCACTGGAATTAAATATCCATACCCTCACCGTCAAAGCGGGTGGGTCCTGTATTCTCCAACTCAGCAGCAGCCACCCTGACAGCGAGGGAGTTGAGTTCGGTCTGGAAGAACCTAAAGTCAACGGCATGACCATGGACGCCCGAACGGGGAGGATTCTATGGATTGTTCAGCCTGACCAACCGGGGGTCGTTAACTTCGGGGCCTCCGTAACAGATTCCGAAGGAACACGCGTCACAAAACGCTTTGAAATAAAACTGCAGCACTTACCCGCCCAAAGGACAGTCGGTCATTGAACATCTCCCCGTTTCAGGGATAATTCCTGCGGACCCGCAATGGATTTCCCGCCGATTCTTCGCCTGACGGATTCATAGGAATCTGTGGCCCACTGGAAATAATACGGGAAATCCCCTTTAAGCGACCCAGTCACGGACCGGAGAGCGACCCGATTGCGGGAGAACAGGGTACAAACCTCAGGCTGAACCGAGGCTCCACGCGGATCCCGGAGGAAGGCCTTGAGGGGTCCCCGCCGTTTCTGCCTTTCCCCTTTCTTGATCATCGAACGATCAGTTCCACCA
>JAAYKM010000052.1 GCA_012522415.1 Deltaproteobacteria bacterium
CTGCCAGGTGCTGGCGATGGAACCCGGATAACCGACCATGATGCAGGCTTCGAGATCCCCGATGTCGATACCCAATTCCAGGGCGTTGGTCGTCACGACCCCCTTCAGGTCACCCCGGCGAAGCCCCTCTTCGATGCTCCGCCGAAGCCGGGGGAGATAGCCGCCGCGATAACCGGAGACGACCGGTTTTTTCACGGGTTCGTTTTTATCGAAACGGTCCTTCAGATACTTGGTGAGGACCTCGACATTCAGGCGGCTTGTAGCGAAGAGGATCGTCTGGATGCCGTTGGCGATCAGTTCCCCCGCCACCTGGCGGGCCGGGGTCATGGCGGACTGGCGGATGCCCAGTTCACGGTTGACGATGGGAGGGTTGTACAGGACGAAGACCCGTCTGGCCCGGGGGGCACCGCTTTCGGCGATGAGGGTCACGGGTTTCTCCAGGAGCCGCTCGGCGTGCTCCCCGGGATTGGCGATCGTCGCGGAGCAGCAGATGAAGATGGGATCGCAGCCGTAGAAACGGCAGATCCGGCGCAGCCGCCGGATGACGTTCGTCACGTGGGAACCGAAAATGCCCCGGTACACGTGCAGTTCGTCTAGAACGACGTACCGGAGATTGGTGAAGAGCTTCTGCCATTTCGTGTGGTGGGGTAGAATCCCCGTGTGGAGCATGTCCGGGTTGGTCACGATGACATGGCCCTGCTTGCGGATGGCCTGCCGGGCGTCGGCGGGGGTGTCCCCGTCGTAGGTGAAGGTCCGGACGTCCGCCTTCAGATCGCCGATCAGGCCGTGGATCTCCTCCATCTGGTCCTGGGCGAGGGCCTTCGTGGGAAACATGTAGAGGGCCCGGGTCTCGGGATGGTCGAGAATCGCGTTGAGCACCGGGATGTTGTAGCAGAGGGTTTTACGGCTGGCCGTAGGCGTCACGAGACAGACATCGTGGTTCCGCCGGATTTCGGAAAGGGCTTCGCCCTGGTGGCTGTAGAGTTCCCGGATGCCCCGCCTTTCCAGACAGCGACGAATTTCGGGATGGATCCAGTCGGGGAATGGGGCGAGGGTTCCGGCGGAGGCAGGAAAATCCTTCCAGGATCGGACATTTTCCATGAATTGCCGGTTATCTCCCAGCCGCCTCATCCATTCTTTCAGGGTCAGCTTTGCCATGGGCTGCTCTACATCAACGCCCTCTCTTCGAAAACTGTGTCATGATTTGGTCAATGTCATTTCGAGGGAACGCGAAAAATCTGATTACATGGAAATAACTGAACTTCAAGATTTTTCCCCGCGGTCAAGCGGTCAAAATGATAAAATAGTCAGTTGCGACACGCGCCGGATCGCGCGAGGGGATCAAGGAGAAGGAAACGCATTATGGCCTCGTCGTCATCAAAACGCCCCGCTCCGGATGAAATCGATGGCGTTGCGGAAAACGGCAACCCCCTGTCCTTCTTCGGAAAGTTCCTCCCGGGTCCAGCGTGGGTGATTGGTCCGATGGAGGAAGGCCTCCGGGTGGGGCATGAGTCCGAACAGGCGTCCCGTCGGGTCGCAGAGACCCGCAATGGCGTCAACGGAGCCGTTCGGATTCTCCGGATACGTCATGACAGGTTCTTTAAACTGTACGTTGCTGTATTGGAGGGCGATCAGGTTTTCGCGATGGAGGCGCTCCCGGGTTTCCTCGCCGTCCACCACGAGTTTCCCCTCGCCGTCGCGGACGGGCAAGTAAAGGCCGGGCAGATTTTTTGTGAAGACGCAAGGGGATGCGGGGTTAACCTTAAGGTAGGTCCAGCGCTCCTCAAAGCGGCCCGAATCGTTGTGGGTGAGTGTCACGGACTGGACAAAAGGCTTGCCGTCGAAAGCGGGCAGAATCCCGAGCTTGACCATGAGCTGGAAGCCGTTGCAGACACCCAGGATGAGCTTGCCGTTCTTAATGAAGCGTTCAAACTGATCCCGGAGTTTTTCGGTGCTGTCTTTCACGGAAGCGTGGAGGATGCGGTTGGCCCCCGCCTTGCCCGAACCGAGGTCATCTCCATCGAGAAATCCGCCGGGAAGATTGAGGAAATCGTAATCATCCAACCGCTTCTCGCCGTAAAGCAGTTCACTGATGTGGACAATGTCCACGACCTCCGAACCGGCCAGCCTGCAGGCATGGGCCATTTCCATTTCACAGTTCGTTCCGTTTCCCGTGATCACGATGGATCGGACAACCTTGTTCATTTTTTCTCGTCCTGAAATATTTTTTTCGGTGTCATTTCCTATGTATCCGATGTCATATCGAACGCACCCATTGCCATTGCGAACGCATACAGCGTCACCGCGAATGCACACAGTGTCACCGCGAATGCGTACAGTGTCATTACGAACGTATCCGGTGTCATTGCGAACATATCCTCTGTCATTTCAAACATATCCTCTGTCATTTCGAACGCATGTGAGAAATCTTGACCAATGCGGCAGGCCGGCCCCGTATCTCTCGTCGCTTCCCTTTTCGAAATGGCGCGATATTCTATTTCATCAAGCCCTGGCTCATCCTGTTTTAGAAATCCAGGGTTGCCTGCCAAGCCTTCTTCAAATCCGTCACATCTTCGTTGATCAATAAACGTCCCGCCTGCTGAACAACGAAGGCCCCATCGGACGTCACCTCACCGATTCGGTCACAAACATTCCCGACCATCGCTGTTTCAAAAGCCGGCGCCTTTTCCGGGGCAACCGTCACAACGAAACGGCTCTGGGTCTCGGAAAAGAGAATTTCATCGACCCGCAAACCGGTTTCGGCCGGCACCCTGTCCAGATCGATCCTCAAACCGAGCCCTCCGGCAAAGGCCGTCTCTGCTAGGGCCACCCCCAGGCCGCCGTCGGAACAGTCATGACAGGAGGCCACCAATTCATCCCACATCGCCGCGGAGAGCGCCTCATAAAGCTGCCTGGCCCTGGTTGTGTCCACCTCGGGAACCCGGGTACCCACATAGCCGTGAAGGGCGTACCATTCAGATCCCCCCAGTTCCTTCCGGGTTTCTCCCAATACATACACAACATCGCCCGGACGTTTTGCGTCCATTGTGACCGCTTTCCGAACATCTTCTATTTTTCCAATGGTTGAGAAGAGGAGGGTCGGCGGAATGGAGATCTTCGTGTCCCCGATCTGGTAGTCGTTTTTCATGCTGTCCTTGCCGGAGATGCAGGGCACCCCGTAGGCCGTCGTCACATCGAAAAGCGCCTGGTTGGCCCGTACGAGTTGCGCGAGCTTGTAGGCTCCGTCAGGGGTCTTTTCGGAGGTCACGGGATCACACCAGCAGAAATTATCGAGTCCAGCCAGAACATCCAGGGTGCCTCCAACGGCGATACTGTTTCTCACCGCCTCGTCGATGGCGCAGGCTGTCATGTGATAGGTATCGATGTCCCCGTAGCGGGGGCAGATACCGTTGGCCACGACAATACCCTCGAAACTGTCAAGAAGCGGCCGCACGACCGAGGCATCGCCGGGGCCGTCGTTCCCCGCGCCGACCAGGGGTTTCACGACACTTCCCCCCTGAACCTCATGATCGTATTGACGAATCACCGACTCCTTGCTGCAGATGTTGAGGCGGCCAAGCATCTGTTTCAGCGCGTCGCCCAAGTTTTCGGGTTCGGCGAAGGACGGTTCCTCATAAACGGGGGGCGCCCACTTCGCCTTGAGTTCCATCCGGGGCAGGCCGTCGTGCAGAAACGCCATATCCAGATAGGCGACGGTTTCCTCACCGTAGCGGACGTGAAACCACCCCGTGTCGGTATAGCGGCCTATGACGGTGGCAACGCAGTCCATTTTCTCCGCCAGAGCCAGGAATTTGTCGATTTTGGCCGGATCGACGGCAAGCGTCATCCGCTCCTGGGACTCGGAAATGAGAATCTCCCAGGGATTGAGGCCCGCGTACTTCAGAGGCACCTGTTTCAAGTCCATTTCGCACCCCCCGGACAGACGCGCCGTTTCACCCACGGAAGAGGAAAGCCCGCCGGCGCCGTTATCGGTAATGCAACGATAAAGCCCCCGGTCACGCGCCACCAGCAGAAAATCCGTCATCTTCTTCTGGGTTATGGGATCACCGATCTGCACGGCTGTTACCGGCGAATCCTCGTGTAGTTCTTCCGAGGAAAAAGTCGCTCCGTGGATGCCGTCTTTTCCGACGCATCCCCCGGTCATGACAATCAGATCTCCCGGCAGAATTTCCCGTTTATGACTTTCACGCCCGCCGATCTTCGCGGGCATGAATCCACCCGTTCCACAATACACCAGAGGTTTTCCCAGGTAACGTTCGTCGAAAACGATGCAGCCGTTGACCGTGGGAATACCGCTTTTATTCCCACCATGCTCCACCCCTTCCCGGACTCCTTCGTAGATTCGCCGTGGATGGAGAATCCTTTCAGGGAGCTCTTTTTCATAGTGCGGGGGGGCAAAACAGAAAACATCCGTATTGAAGATGAGTTTCGCTCCCAGCCCCGTGCCGAAGGGATCCCGGTTCACGCCGACGATACCCGTCAGAGCGCCACCGTAAGGATCCAGCGCCGAAGGTGAATTGTGGGTTTCAACCTTGAAAACCATGTTGTAGTCGTCGTTGAAACGGATGATCCCCGCGTTGTCGACGAAAACGGACAGACACCAGTCCCTCTCTCCCATCTGTCTGCGGATTTCGCTCGTGGAGCGGCGGATGAACCAGTCGAACAGGGAATCGATCACCTGGCGGTTCCCCTTGTCATCTTCGTAGTCGATCAGGGCATTGAAGATTTTGTGCTTGCAATGCTCAGACCAGGTTTGTGCCAGACATTCGAGCTCAGCATCCGTGATCTCCCCGCCGAGACTCCATTTCCCGCGTGCCGCAAGGACGTCGCCCTTTTTCAGGTAGTCGCGGATGGCCTTCATTTCCTCCAGATTAAGCGCCAGAATCCCATCGGAACTGATGCTCATCAGGCTTTCATCGGAAACGTTCAGATCGATCCGGACGGTCCGGGGATGATCCACCCCCTCGACGCGAGGTACGTAGGCGGGAAGACCCCGATCGGGCTGCCACTCCTTGCCGTCCACAATGACGAAGCGCTCGATGAGTTCGTTGGCCAGCAGATCCGTGGCGACCTTTTCCACCTCCTCCCGCCGGAGGTTTCCCCTAATGGCGTATTGCCGGGACGTATGAACCGGGAAAAACGTCTTCGGGCTTCTTCCGAACAGAAGAGCCAAGGCCTCCCGGGCGGTCTTGCCGACGTTGTCGGTCACGCCGGGCCGGTACCCCACCTCGATCATCCAACTGAAACCGTCCAGAATACCCCGGTTTATGGCGTAGTTCTGGATGACCGGGTCGGACAAAGGGCCGGCAGCGGCGGTCAGCAATTCATCTGGAGACAGACTCCCGTCAATGGTATATACTGCGGCCGTTTTAACCTCCGCCACGTCAAGAAAGAGATGCTCCCGGATACGCCGCCGTGTTTTTTCGCCCAGAGCATCCCATACCCCGTTTTTGAAACCGATTTCTATTCTTTCCGCCATGTGCAATTCCTGTCAGCCGAGCTCGGCCCGGACGATGTCCTTAATATTTTTACAGTGTCTTTCCGTTTCCTCCCGTGTCGGTCCCTCCACCATAACACGGCAGAGATTCTGGGTTCCGGAATAACGGACCAACACCCGTCCCCTGTTTCCCAGGGCCTCTTCCGCTTCGGCAATCGCCTGGCTGACGGCCGGGACCGTCGCCAGATCAGGCCGGTTCTTCGTTTCAACGTTCATCAGTATCTGGGGATAGACGGTCATCGCCGACGCCAGATCCGAAAGGCATTTTTTCGATTTCTTCATCGCCGCCAGAACCTGGAGAGCCGAAAGAATCCCGTCGCCTGTCGTGTGATGCTGCAGAAAGATCAGGTGTCCCGAATCCTCACCGCCCAGGGACGCCCCCCTGGCGACCATTTCCTCAAATACGCAGCGATCGCCGACATCGGTAATCGCATAATCAATTCCCATCTCTTCCAACGCGAGGGTCATGCCGATATTGCTCATGACGGTCCGTACAACCAGGTTGTTCGTCAAGTTACCTTCCTTCTTCATGACGGCCGCACAGAGGGTCAGAATCTGGTCGCCTGTCAGAATGGTACCCTTTTCATCTACGGCAATCATCCGGTCTCCGTCCCCGTCGAAGGCGAATCCGCAGTCGGCGCCGGTTTTCACGACTTCCCCGGCCAGGCGTTCCGGATGCTGGGAACCGCACCTGTGGTTGATGTTTTTCCCGTCCGGCTCATGGAACAGTGTTTTCACGGACGCCCCCAGTTCACCGAACGTATCGGGCCCGACCTGGTATGTAGCCCCGTTCGCACAGTCGAGAACCAGTTTTGTTCCCTCCAGATTCATACCGGGAGGAAAGGCCCGTTTCAAAAAGGCAATGTAGCGTCCCCGGGCATCGTCCATTCGCAGGACCTTTCCGAGAGCGTTGACGGGCGGCAGATGGGCTTCATAGTCCCTGGCGCAAACCATTTCCTCGATGACCGCTTCCTTTTCGTCGGGCAGCTTCCGCCCATCCCCAGCGAAAATCTTGATCCCGTTATCATAATAGGGATTGTGGGATGCGGAAATCATGATACCCGCATCGGCCCGTGAATTGGCCGTCAAAAAGGCTATGCCGGGAGTTGGAATCACCCCGGCCAGAATGGCATGTGCCCCCATTGAGCAGATGCCCGCCACCAGAGCGCTTTCCACCATATCACCGGAAAGGCGGGTATCCTTGCCGACAACAATACGGCCTACGTGACCTTCACGACGGAACAGGCGAGCCGTCGCCCGGCCGATATCCATGGCTATTTCGGCCGTCATCGGGTGCTTGTTGACCTGTCCGCGCACCCCATCGGTACCAAAAAGTTTGCCCATGTTGCGTCCTGTCTTCTTCACTTCGCCCATTTCCGGTAAGAACCGAAGCGGGTTATGAGCGTACCCCCCAGTCCAAGTAGAAGGGCGAATACTTTCAGCATCCAGCCAATATAGGGAATCCAGCCTACAAACCAGAGAATCGTGATCCCCCAGATGGTTTCCCGCATGATAGTCTGCTCGGGTTTTTTCAAAATCACGAAAAGCCGGTTACCGATAAGTTGTGCCACAGCGACAACGCCGATCAGCCCCCCGGCAATGGCGACGCTGATTTCCAGCGGAACAAGAACCACCCCGATCACGGAAATGGTGAGAAGAAACGCGAGCGGCACGACCAGGATCAACCCCACCAGACCCCACAGGCCCGCTTTGTAAGGGTTCTTTTCAACAGCTTCGGAAATGACGCGGATCGGCCTGGGAATCAAGAGAACCAGCAGAATCGAAAGAATCAGGAGACCCAAGTAGAGGGTCACGGAAAAAACCGCGAATAGCCACGACCACCCTTTCCATTCGCTGTTCAAAACCGCGGCCAGTATTTCGGAAAAATTCGTGGCGTTAATTTCAGTCAAGGAACCGCTGACTTCGGAACCGCTGCCCCGGACAATCACCCCCCCGATCGAGGTGACATTGCCACCGACAATGGAACTTGAAGCCAGCAACACGGAACCACCCACGGCGAAGATATTCCCGTCGGCCACCCCATACAGGGTCACCTGACCACCGATCGCAATAATGTTGTTGACTCGGGTTCCCTCCTTGATCGTGACATCATCGCCAATTTTAATGATATTTTTGTCTTCCGCCTGAACAGCGGGCGGATAAAACAACATCAGGACCAGTAGCAGAAAAAACAGTCCTTTTTTTATCATCCATGAATCCTTGCACATGTTTATGTTGTCTGAATCCTTGCGGAAATCAGTTCATTCTCCACATCATACCGACGTCAGTCAGCCGGTATCCGGTTTTTTAAATGCTCTCCTTTGGAAAGGCGGCGTTCTGGACACACGATTCACGCCTTCGTTTCATGAGGAGGCGTAGTATAGGCAAGGTCCATGGGTGTGTCAATGAGAATTAAGGGATCGAATTGCCTCACATTAAAAGTAACCGGTGAGTGGTTTCAGGTAGTATCGTTGACTCATAATTCGATGTAACCAGACATCGACTTCCGAAAGGAGGAAAGAAATGAGTCCACGATCCAAATGTGAGTACATTGAGGCCGTACATCGACGATACAAAGAGGCCTCCCGCAGTGAACGAACAATTATGCTCAATGAGCTTTGCGCCACTTGCGGTTACAACCGCAAGTATGCCATCCGATTACTGAAAGGTTTCAAACGGCTTACAAAACCCCAACCCCGCAAAAGGGGAAGGGCTTCCTTCCACAATCGGGAAGAGATTCTAACCCCCCTCAAACGAACCTGGCTCGAAGCCAATCTCCCCTGTTCAAAGCGCCTTAAAGCCATCCTGCCCCTTTGGCTGCCGGGGTACAACCCATGCTTCGGCAAACTCACAACTGAGGTGAACCAGGCATGGCTTACAATCTTCCCCGCCACCATCGACAGGCTCTTGAAACCCGTCCGTATTCAGTATCAAAACGGGGACGCACCACCACCAAACCAGGAACTTTGCTCAAAAAACAGCATAACTCTCCCCAGAAACTGGACAGGGCAATAATAAGGTGCATGTTAGCCTGCCGATATCAGAAGGAGGTATGGCATGGCAGGCAAACATGCGCAGGAGTCACGACGCCGCCTTCAAGGTGCGAGTGGCCTTGGAAGCACTCCGAGGAGAGAAGACCATAGCCCAGATCGCTTCGGAATACGGTGTCCACCCCAACCAGATCCGCCAATGGCGGCAGAA
>JAAYKM010000053.1 GCA_012522415.1 Deltaproteobacteria bacterium
CGACGATGTCATCGACGATGAGGATGTCTTTTCCCCGGATCGACGTCTCGATGTCCTTTGTCAAAACCGCCTTCCCCGAAGTGACCACCCCCCCGCCGTAGCTTGCAATACGCGCGAAATCCACCCGGCAGGGAATGGTCAGGGCCCGGATCAGGTCGGCCATGAAGACAAAGGCCCCCTTCAGAACACCGATGACGATCAGGTCCCCCCCCTCGTAGTCCCGCGAAATCCGTGCCGCCAGGTCCCGGACCCGGCTGTCGATCGTTTCCCTGGAAAAAAGAATTTTTCTGCGCATCCCCTCCATCATCCCACCCCGTCCTGAATCAATCATCCGGGCGCGTCCGGAACGGCTCATTCCGCCCCGTAACGTGCCGCAAAATCGTCGATATAGCCCTGGATCAACCCCTCCGCCCGCCGGATTTCCCCGCCATGACGAAATTCCGAAGCGAGGCTCTGGAATATCCCGTCGAACCGGGAAGGCTCACAGCCTAAAGCTCCGTAATCGATGGGCCTGGTCATGTAGCGGGAACCGTCGAAATAGTACTTGCCCAACCGGTTCGTATCGGAGGAACGGTAAGGCCAGGTCAGCTTCAGGGAAAAAAACCTCAGGGAAATATCCCGAAGGGGGCCGACGACGAACCGCCGGGAGGCGGGCATTTCATGGACCCTGTCGGCAATCAGACGAAACCAGGTCTTGACCAGGTCGATGTCGGTCACGCAGAGGCCGTAAAGATACCAGTCTTCCACGATATGGACGAGAGACAGGCTCTCCTCCCGCGAAAGGTAATGATAGCTGGGGCACAAGTGGCCGGCGCACAGTTCTTTTCCGTAAAAGGAGGCGTCCCGCAAGTCCTCCCCGCCGTTCCCGCATGGGTGGAGGAGACACCCCACCTTCCGCTCTTCCGGATCGATAAAACCCAGGTACTCGCAACAGTAAATCACCTCGTAGCGTTTCGCCGGATCCTCCGTTTCCAGGATCCGCGCCGCGTAGGCCGGAAGATCGCCGCGTCCACGGACCGCCTCCCGGAACAACCGGGTCCTTTCATGCAGTCTGAGGGAAAGGGACGCCTTCCGGCTGTCGGCGTAATTGTACAGACCGCAGCAGGCGCCGCAGGACTTTCCCCCGCCGGGCTGGCACAAATGGACGGAATCCCCGGGAATCATGGAAATTCCCCCGTCGCGCACAAGGATAAAACCGAACCGTTGTCCATAATCCCCTCCCGGCACCGGACGTCATGAGGAGATGCCCCGGCGCCGTTTATGCCGTTTCGCCTTGAAAAACGGAATGTTGCTTCAGGGCGTCGGCACGAAAAAGTATATAAAGGGAATGGTGTTGCAGGTCAAGCACAAAGATGATACAAAACGGGCCTCGTCGGGGCGTGTGACCTTCCGTGACGCTGCCCGCAAGCGGGGTCCGGGCCGTGAGGAGCCTCTCCTCCGGGCCGAGGGGTGGACGGCCGCCGTCGTTTCCGGCGCGTCGTGATGGAACACGAGAAGCGAAAGGAACCATGGACGGGGAGTTGATCGAAAAAATCGCGTTGCCGAACGGTATCGTACTGGAAATACGGGACTGCTCCCGGCCGATCGCGGCGGACACGGACAGGGTATCCCTGCGCATCCTTGCCCCCTTTCCCATCGATCCGTCTTTCTTCACCGGGGACGACGGAGGCTGCGAGAGGATGCGGCACCATTACGGCGACTCCCTCCTGTTCGAACACGGCAACGAACGGTCCTTCGTTCCCAGAGGGGAGAGGGAACGGGTTTTCCGGGGGTTTGTCGCCGCCTTCAAAGAAGACACCCTCCCCTATCTCTCCAGGCCCGATTTCGCCCGCTGCTTTGTCCGCTCGAAATACAGGGACCTCGAAAAAAAAACGTACCCCTTCCCGGGAACGGGTCAGGAAACGGAGGGATGATTTTCGAATCTCTCCTTTCCTCGGTCGGAAAGCCGAGCCGCTACATCGGCGGCGAAGTGAACGCCCCCCGCAAGACCCCCCGGCCGTGCGGGCTTTCCTTCGCCCTGGCCTTTCCCGATACCTACGAGGTGGGCATGTCGCACCCGGGGCTTCAGATCCTCTACGCCGTTCTGAACGATACGCCCGGCGTCGTCGCCGAGCGCTGCTTCGCCCCCTGGCCGGACATGGAGGAGGGGATGCGCCGCCTGGGTCTCCCCCTGTCCTCCATGGAGAGCCGCACCCCCCTGAACCGCTTCGATATCGTCGGGTTTTCCCTTCAGTACGAACTGTCCTACACAAACGTTCTCAACATGCTCGAACTGGGCCGCATCCCCCTGAGGCGGGCGGACCGGCGCGACGGGGATCCCCTCATTATCGCCGGCGGTCCCTGCGCCTTCAACCCGGCCCCCATGTCCCGGTTCATCGACGCCTTCGCCATCGGCGAGGGGGAGGAAATCATCGGGGAAATCAGCGCCGCCGTCATGGCGGGCAAGGCGAGGGGGGTCTCGCGGAACCGGGCCCTGGAAGCCCTGGCGGGCATAGAGGGCCTGTATGTCCCGGCGGTGCACGGGCAAAGCGACATCATCCGGAAACGGGTTCTGCAGGATTTCACCGAATGGCGCCTCCCCTCCCGTCCCGTCGTGCCGGTCATGAAAACGATCCACGACCGGGTCACCCTGGAAATCGCCCGGGGCTGCACGCGGGGCTGCCGCTTTTGTCAGGCGGGCATGGTCTGGCGTCCCGTGCGGGAGAAGAATCCGGCGACCCTCGTTGCGATGGCCGACGGGAACCTGTCGGCCACGGGGTACGATGAAATCTCCCTCCTGTCCCTGAGCGCCGGCGATTACACCTACATAGAACCTCTCCTGTCCTTCCTGATGGACCGCTACCACAGGGACCGTGTCGCCCTGGCCCTGCCGTCCCTGCGCGTGGAAACCCTGACGAAAAGACTGATCGACGACATCAGGCGGGTACGAAAAACGAGCTTCACCCTCGCCCCCGAAGCGGGGACCCAACGGCTCCAGGACATCATCAACAAGGGGAACACGGAGGAGGAGCTGCTGGCGACGGCGCGGCGGGTTTTCGACGCCGGCTGGAAAAGGCTCAAACTGTACTTCATGATCGGCCTGCCCGGTGAAACGGACGGGGACCTGGAGGGCATTACCGACCTGGCCCGCCGCGTCCTCGCTGAGGGCGGGAACCGGGGACAGGTGACGGTGAGCCTCTCAACCTTCGTTCCCAAACCCCATACGCCCTTTCAATGGAGCCGGCAGATCTCCATGGAGGAAACCCTGGAAAAACAGGATTACTTCCGGCGGACAATCCGCCGGCGCAATCTTCCGGTCAAATGGCACGACCACCGTATGTCCTGGCTGGAGGGGATCCTTTCCCGGGGAAGCGAGCAGGCTGGGCGGATGATCGAGGAGGCGTACCAGCGGGGCGCCCGCTTTGACGGCTGGAGCGATCTTTTCCGGTTCTCCCTCTGGGAAACGGCCCTGGCGCATGGCCGGGACGACGTGACGTCCCCTCTGGAGGCGAAGGACCCCCTGGCCCCTTTACCCTGGGACCGAATCGATGCGGGACCCACCCGGGATTTTCTCCGGCGGGAGGCGGAAAAGGCGGCCCTCCGGGAGGCAACCCCCGATTGTCGCTCCTCCCCGTGCCACCATTGCGGGGCCTGCGACCATGTGAACATCAAAACGGCCCTGGCCGTCGACGAGGAACGGGTGCTTTCCGGCGGGGGCGCCCGGAGCGTCCCCACCATGGACGGTGAAAACAGGGAAAAACGGTTCCGGATCCTTTTCGGCAAGGAAGGTCTCTCACGCCTCCTGTCCCATCTCGAGACGGCTTCAGCCCTCACGCGAGCCATAAAACAGGGGGGCCTTCGGTTCGTCTATTCACGAGGTTTCCACCCCCATCCCCGGATCTCCTTTGCCGTGGCTCTTCCCGTCGGCGTGAAAAGCCTGGGCGAATATGCGGACATCCGGGTCGCAGCGCCCGTTCCGGACAGGGAACATTTCATCAGGGCGGCCAACCGGGCGCTGCCCTCGGGCATGACCATCCTGGACATGACGGAAATATCCCCTGCCGGCGCGCCGTTGAGCGAAACGATCCTCGGTTTCAGGTATCGCCTCGCCCTGCCCGGAGCGGGGGCCATGGATCCGGATGACGACATCGGAGAGAAAATCAGACTTTTTCTGGACGCCCCCTCCTTCGTGACCGCCAAGACAATCAGGGACAGAACCGTGACCCGGGATATCCGTCCCCTCGTGGAGGGTCTGCAGTTCGACGCGGCGCGGCGCGTCATCGATCTGAGGGTGAGGCGCCGTAACGACGGCACCCTGAATCCCCTTGATTTTCTCCGGCACGTGCTGGGCATGGACGCCGCCGCCCTCGGAGAAACGCAAGTCACCAAGACGGAGACCTTTTTCCGGAGTCCATAAACGGGGAAAGGGGCCGCACAGTTCGTCCCGATCCGACTGTCCGGTCGGCGTTTTCGCCTTCCGCCCCGAACAGGGTTATAAATTTTGTTGACAAACCGGATCGACATTGGGTAAAGTGCGCCAAAAATATTTGCAGGGATTAAATCATGTACGCAGTCATCAAAACAGGCGGTAAACAGCATCTCGTATCACCCGGCGATGTGCTGTCCATCGAAAAGGTGGAAGGACTCAAGGGGGATAGTTTTGTATTTGACGAGGTGCTTCTGATCGCTGACGGAGAGGATGTACGCTTGGGAACCCCGGTAGTCGAGGGGGCGCGGGTATTCGGAGAGATCGTCGCCCAGAAGAAGGGCCCGAAAATAACGGTTTTCCGCATGAAGAGACGAAAGGGGTACCGAAAGAAAACCGGGCACCGTCAGCTCTTGACGAGTATGCGGATCACAGAAATTTCCATGTAAGAGGTACAGAAGTCATGGCACACAAAAAAGGACAGGGGAGTTCGCGTAACGGCCGGGACAGCAACGCGCAACGGCGTGGTGTCAAGGTGTTCGGCGGCCAGGCCATCCGCGCCGGAGGAATAATCGTCCGCCAGCTTGGAACGAAACTGCATCCGGGCCACAATGTCGGCCTGGGGAAAGACTACACCATATTCTCGAAAATCGACGGCATCGTCAACTTCGAAAGACTCGACAAAAATCACAAGAAGGTCACCGTGTACGCTGTACAGTGATGTAAAAAAAGGAGGCATGGGAAAAAGATGGGTGATCGTGAGGCCGGAGTCGTCAAGTGGTTTAACGACAAAAAGGGGTACGGGTTTATTTCCCGTCAGTCGGGGGGGGATATCTTTGTTCATCACAGTTCCATTGTTGCGGAGGGTTTCAGAAGTCTGAAAGAGGGCGACGAGGTGGAGTTCGAAGTGAAGGAGGACGTCAAGGGCAAATCCGCCGTAGAGGTCAAAAGGCTATAATTCCCGTCCACCCGCAAGAGGTGGATTCGCGGGTGACAATTCATTTATCCTTATCGAGTAAAGGAGGCGCCCCGGGCGCCTCTTTTATTTTGACACCGGGGCTGTTTACTTCGCAAGACACCTCCGGAGCATCCGCCCCTTTTCTTCGGCCGACCCAGACGGAAATCGGACGTGCCGGGTCGTTTCCTGCCGCCGCCCTCGTCCCGCAAAACCGGTCAGGCAAGATTTGAGATGAAATTCATTGACGAAATGGAAATCCATGTGAGAGCCGGAGACGGTGGGCACGGTTGTGTCAGCTTCCGGCGGGAAAAGCATGTTCCCCGCGGGGGGCCCGACGGCGGCGACGGAGGCAGGGGGGGGGACGTCATCATCAGGGCGTCCTTCACCCACCACACTTTGCTGGACCTGAAACACAGACCCCGCCATACGGCCCGGAGGGGCGAATCCGGCCGGGGAAATCTAAAAACGGGGGCGAGCTCCCCGGACGTGGTCGTGACCGTTCCCGTGGGCACCGTCATCACGGATACGTGTTCAGGAGAAATCCTCGCCGATCTGACGGTGGACGGACAGGCGTGCGTCGTCGCCCGGGGCGGTATCGGCGGCAAGGGCAACGCCCACTTCAAGACGGCGACCCGACGAACCCCCCGTTTTTCACAGGAGGGGATGCCGGGAGAAGAACGCCGTCTCCGTCTGGAACTTAAACTGATCGCCGACGTCGGCCTGGTCGGCTTGCCCAACGTCGGCAAATCCACCTTCATTTCAAGGGTTTCCGCGGCGAAACCGAACATCGCAGACTATCCCTTCACCACCTTGTCACCCCACCTGGGCGTCGTTTCTTACGGTTTCTGCCGCACGTTCGTGGTCGCCGATATTCCGGGACTGATCGAGGGGGCGCACCGGGGTGCAGGGATGGGCGTGCGCTTCCTGAAACACATCGAACGGACCAGGCTCCTGCTCCATATCATCGACATCGGCGACGCCTCGCCTCTTTCAGGCTGGGAAAAGTATACCCTCATCAATTCCGAGCTGTCGTCCTTCGGCGCCGGTGTCGCCGCGAAACCGCAGCTTGTGGCCATCAACAAGGTCGATCTGACGGAAACCCGGGACAAGCTGCAAAAAGAGATTGATTTTTTTGCTCAAAAAGGCTTAGAAGTGCTGACTTTTTCCGCAGTGACCGGAGAAGGATTGCCGCAAGTAATCGACGCAATCGTCAAGACGCTGAACACCCGTCCAAATGAGATAAACCATGACGAACATCCATAAAGATATTTTGCAGGGCGTCAAAAAAGTGATTATCAAGGTCGGCAGCGCGGTGCTGACGGGGCAGGATGGCCTCGACTTCCGGATCATCGAACAACTGACCGGTGAGATATCCGGCCTGATCCGCGAAGGGTATCATGTCGTCCTGGTGACGTCCGGGGCGATCGCTTCCGGGAAGCATCGTATGGGAATCACGACCTCCCTGAGAAGCATTCCCCAGAAACAGGCCGCCGCGGCCATCGGTCAGGGGCGGCTCATGCGGGTGTATTCCAACGCCTTCGGCCGTCATCAGATCAACGTCGCCCAGATTCTTCTGACCATGAGCGACCTGACCGACCGGAAACGGTTCCTCAACATCCGGCACACGCTCTCCACGCTTCTGGAATGGGGGGTTATTCCCATCATCAACGAAAATGATACCGTCGCCGTTGAAGAAATCAAATTCGGCGACAACGACAACCTCGCGGCCATGATCGCCAACGCCACGGAGGCTCACTTGGTCATCAATCTGACCATGACGGAGGGCCTGTTCGACCGCGATCCCGGTGTGTTCAGGGATGCCAGGCGCATCCCCGTTATCCACGAGATCACGGAGGAAATCGAAGGGGCCGCCTCGGCGGAAGGGACCGCCGAGGGAAGCGGGGGTATGCGCAGCAAAGTCCTGGCGGCCAAAAAGGTGACCCTGTCCGGTATTCCCTACATCATCGCCCAGGGGAAAAAACCCGGCGTACTGGGAGACATATTCGCGGGAAAGGACACGGGAACACTTTTCCTTCCGGCCGGGGAACTCCTGAACAGCCGGAAATACTGGATCGCCTTTACGCTCCCCTCCCAGGGCAGGCTGACCGTTGACGAGGGGGCGCAACGCGCCATCATCGAGGCGGGAAAGAGTCTGCTTCCTTCGGGAATCGCCGGTGTGGACGGTGACTTCGAGGCGGGCGATCCCGTGACATGCGTGGATCCGCAGGGCGGAGCTTTTGCCAAGGGTCTCGTCAATTACGGCGCCGCGGAAATACGCAAAATCATGGGAATCCAGTCGTCGAAGATCAGCGAGGTCCTGGGTTACAAAGACTACGATGAAGTCATTCACCGCGACAACATGGCCGTCATGGAGGGCCGGAAACCGAGAAAAACCGGTGCCGGAACAGGGTGGAAGAAGCGGTCCGATCCCGGCGATCATCCCCAATAATCCCTTGACAGGGACTGGGTGGATATGTTAGTAGTAACGATGTTTTAGGGATGTTTGAGGATCGGAGTGCCGGGAGCCTCTTGCCCCGGGTATTTTCCGGTTATTTTTGTTTTTATTTTGTTATAGTCGGCGGGTTTGGTTTTATTTTTCGCCGGGATTATAGTTTATTACAGACTTGAAAATTTCAGAAGGAGGCAATGCAAGATGGAAGACATGTTACCAGGGTTAAAGAAGTACCCCCACATCTTCAGTCCCATCATGATTGGGAAGC
>JAAYKM010000054.1 GCA_012522415.1 Deltaproteobacteria bacterium
GCACCAATCCTCTGTTTATCAGCCAGCAAATTGAGAAAATTCGCAGCAATCCCCGATAACGAAATTTTCTCCAGAATGGTTTTCACAACGGCCCTCTTGTCGTCGTTGTCGAATATCGGATTGGCCAAGAATTCCTGCAGGTCACCGCTTTCTTGAACAATGGAAGAGAATTTCATCAACTCCTCGTAATACGCTTCGTACCGATTTTCCTCGGCAGCGATGTCAAAAAAAGCACGGGCATAACGTTTGGCTATTGTACTGCTTCCGTTCAATGTTTTATCACCACCTTATCCAAGTAGTCTTTAACCATGGTCTCATGATCAGCCGGCGTGATACTCCTTTTTAGGATTTCTTCCGCCATCTGAACCGAAAGCAGAACGGCTTCCTGGCGCAGCTGACTCTGGGCATTGGTCAGTTCCTGTTCCATTCTGGCTTTGGTGTCTTCCTTCATTTTCTCCGCAGCCTTCTTAGCATCTTCAATGATTTTATCCCGCTCCACCAAACCTTGAGATTTGATCATTTCGGCAATATCATTAATCTCATCGGTAGCTTTAGTCAGTTTTGTCTCATATTCCCTGAACTTCTGCTCCGCCTCTTCCTTGGCCCGTTGCGCTTCTTCCAGGGCCGTTCGGATATCGCTCCTGCGTCCTGAAAAAAACTCTTTAATTTTGTTGGCTAAAAACCAGTAAAGGAACCCGGCTAGAATGGTAAAGTTCAGCATCCTCCATCCGAAATTTACCCAATCCGGACCCTCCGCCTCGTGTCCCCCTCCACCGTCGGATGCAAACACCGTCACCGATACCAGGAGAAGGAAAAGAGAACAAATAAAAACTCGCAGGAACCGCCTCATGTCTTCACGAGAACTCAAAAGTTTCATTGAACGCTCCTTCCCAAGACCTTTTCGGCAATTTCAACAGACAATTCCTTGGATTTTCCGCTCAAAAAAGCCTTGGCAGCGCTCACTTCGGCGTCCAGTTTTACCCGGAATCCTTCCATCATACCAGGGACTTCGGATCTCACGGCCTCAATAATTTCCTTGGCTTTGTCTGCGCCTTCCTTAACTATCTCACTCTTTTCTTCCACAGCCTCTAACTTAGCTTGGTGAACCTTCTCCTCGTAGGCAGCCATTTTACTTTCTATCGTTTCGTTGAGGCGTTTGATTTCGTTCTCTGAATCTTCGAAATTCTTCTTCCTCTTTTCAATGATGGACAAGATGGGCTTATACAATAGAAGGTTCAGGATGAAAATCATGACAAGGAAATTGATCATCTGGTAAACAATCGTAATGTTAAGTTCGACCACGACCTTACCTCACAAATAAAATTATTTCAGCGACGTCCCGTATACCCTGACGCCGCTATTCACAGCAACGGTAAAAAAAAGCCGAGCGGGAAATGGTTTTGTCCCCTCGGCTTAAGTTTGTGATACCTCTATAAATATCGACTACAGAGTCCGCTCCCGTAATTACAATTAATCCAATTAATCGATATGTTCCTGCTTGATCATCCACCGGCATCCTCGTTAACGCACCGTTTTGAAAAGCGCGGTTTACTAACCACAACTACCTACGCTTGTCAAGCATTTTTTGGCGCGGTGGTCTTGACAAGATCATAGATTCCTGTAAAAAGCACACTGGTGCATTCAACCGAAATCCATTACCCGGAGATCATTGCCATGCAATCAAATTTTGCCAAACCATCGGAAATCTATTCTCCCATCTATTTCCTTGTATCTCTGGGAATGGGAGGCCTTACTATCACCTTCTTCATGTGGCTGATGCACTGGATTCCACATCCAGACCGCTCAATACCGGTATTCGAGGACATTGTGACGGCCTTTACAGCCGGTCGAATCGACCAAAAGGCAATGATCATTCTGGCCGTCTCTGGCATCGCCTTTTATGCATTTCTCAATATCAGATATCTGATCTGGAATTTGATACGATTCCACTCATGGAAACAAACTGAAGACTATGACCGGCTTCGAAGCTCCAATGCGGAGACACAGATGTTGGCTATGCCGTTGGCGCTGGCTATGAGTGTAAATGTTCTTTTTATCATCGGGATGGTCTTTGTACCGGGCCTGTGGAGAATAGCCGAATATCTCTTCCCGTTGGCCCTTATTGCCTTCCTTGCCATCGGCATATCGGCCTTCGGCATGCTGGGCAGTTTTTTCGGTCGGGTACTTACGATCGGTGGTTTCAGTTGCGCCGTCAACAACTCTTTTTCCCAGGCTCTCCCCGCTTTTGCCCTGTCGATGATCGGCGTGGGACTGGCCGCACCCGCCGGATTGTCAGATACTCGGCTGATTGCGGGAATCGGTCTTATTCTTTCTTCCTTTTTTCTGGTTTCGGCTCTGCTGATCGGTGCAATCGCACTGGTGCTGGGTATGCGCTCAATGATGGAGAATGGCGCCAATATTGAAACCGCGCCGACATTGTCAATATTCATCCCGTTGCTCACCGTTATCAGTATCCTATCCCTGCGGCAGAATCACGCGCTCAATGCCCACTTCGCGGTGGCTGGCGGCGGCGCCGAGCGCCTCATGCTTCTTTCCCAGTATCTCGCGGCTCAGCTTTTGTTCGCCCTCCTGACGGGAACGGTTTTGAGGAGGCTTCAATATGCAGCCCGTTTCATCTTCGGGCGCGACGCCTCCGCCAGCTCCTATGCCTTGATCTGTCCGGGTGTGGCACTGGCGGTAATGATCCACTTCTGGCTTAATAGGGGATTGGTCGATGCCGGCGTGATTCCAAAATTCTCATCCGCTTACTGGGTCGTCTCTGCGGTTGCGATTGCCATCCAGTTCGCGACGATATGGCTTGTACACAAACTGAACCGCAAACACTTCCGTGTTCAAAAGCCCGTCTAAACGACTTCTTGCACCATTCGCACTTCGAAGAGTGAATCCTGAGAATAAGAAATATGCCGGGCCCCGATGAACAGCATGGAAGCCCGGCAGACATTGTTGATTAAAGAAGGTTAATCGTTTTCCATGGAGGTTTTCCAAACCTTCCAGACATTGCCCACGAGGTCCGGGCCAGGTTTGAGTACTGGTTTTCCTGGGCGCCATCCGGATGGAGTGGCTTCTCTACCATTCGTTTTTCTCACATGCTGATACGCTTGAATTTGCCGAAGGGTTTCATCCACCCGTCGACCTACAGGGGGCGTAAGGACTTCATAGGCGTGAATGATCCCCTCGGGATCGATTATGAAACGACCCCGGTTTTCCACCCCTGCATCTTCGTCGTAAATACCATAGGCTGAACCGACTTTTCCGCCGCTATCAGAGAGCATGGGGAAAGGAATGCCTCCTTTGACCATTTTTGCCAACTCGCAGTCGTTCCACATCTTGTGAACAAAAACACTGTCCACGCTCATGGACAGAACCTCTACTCCGAGTTTCTCAAATTCTTTGTAATGCTCGGCGACCGCCGAGATTTCGGTCGCTCAGACGAAGGTGAAATCACCCGGATAAAAGCACAACACGACCCATTTACCCATATAATCCGATAGTTTAACTGATGTAAAATCCCCTTTGTGGTAGGCGGGGGATGCGAAATCCGGTGCCGGTTTACCCACTTGAATCATCTTTCTCACCTCCTGAAACGGTTGTTGATCCTGTGTTGCTTCCGTCTGTTCTTTAGCCTGCCCGACCAACCCACCGGTAGGACGAGCACAGCCGACCTTGGCCTTTTCAGTCATTTTATGGACCTCCTTTCTTTAACTGGGGGAATCGTTTCTTCATGAGGGAAATGCCAAACAGTAAAGGCATACCGGAATTTCCGATAAACCAAACAGCTCCGATAACAAGGAAACCATCACGTAACGATAACACGAAGATCCGAAAATTCCGGCTATTAATCAGGCGACGAGCCTGCACCCTTATACCACGGTCTCCAGAGACGCAAAGAACCGTGTTTTGTATCAGCAAATCGGAGTTGGATAGCCCCCTCTCCTCGAGGGGCTGTTGCAGGATTATATCCTGAAATCCGGCGTCCAAGTGAAGTCAGAAGGTAATAATTTCGTAGCCTCTGTCCCGGTATGACGCCATGCTCGGATGACCAGCCATTTCGTCAAGAAGTTGCAACCCCTGTTCCTTCGCCGCCTCAAGCGTTCCCATTTTGCTGGAACATGCCTTGCAAACCCCTTCCAACAAACCAGCTTCGAGGCTTTTCCTCCACAAACCGTTGAGGGGATGTTCGGGCTTGGTGAGTTCGGGAAGCAATTTCGTTGAAGCCCCTTCAAGGACGATGCCGGCTTCGTACCCTCTTTCCTTCATATCCAGCGCATTCAGGAGAACGTGGATAAAGCACAGGGGGTCACCGGAAAAAACGAACAGAGCATATTTTTTCATGACTTCTCTCTCCTCTAAGGAATTTTCGTTTATCTATGGTGAAGGTTCACATCTGATATCTGTTCGACATCCTCATGTGGTATCCAATCCTAATTCAATATTTAAACAAAATCAACGAGGAAATGGGTAAGTTAAACGGCTCCTCCCCGGTCACATTTTATCATGAGGCAACAGGGTCAGGCGAAAATTCTCGAACAAACAAAGGACCTGATGATCGGACCCATAAAGGGTATTTCGCCAATATTTTATTGCTTTATTAAATCGTAAATATTCGCTACCCTCCGTCGCGGACTTTTGTTCTTTCATGAACGACGACACGAGACAAAATTGAAACAGGGAGTCAGAAATGATCAGAAAAATCATTTTCATCACATGTTTGGTGATATTGATTGACGCCTGTGCTTCCGTGTTTTCAGAAACCACCATGAAGAATATGGATTGAAACATTCTTCAACGCTTCAACAAAAACACGAGGCCTATAAAGACAAAATCGTTGTCCCAGGAGGCCGGATCATTGCCATAACGGTTAAGGGTCATGCGTCATGGGTCGACATGCTGGAAAAGAAGCTCGACCGCCAGCGGTAACCGGAAGAGACAGATCGATCGCCAGGCCGCTTTCTCATTCGATTTGCGGACTTCCTCAATCTTGCGATCTACGCACCCGGCAGGAGTCTTACCCATAACGGGCAGGTGGAGGGGAAAATGGTTCGCTCGATCAACGAGACCCGACATACATATCCGGTTTTAAACATGAAAGCACATTATCTCCGGAAGCCGGAAGATATCAACCGAACGCCCCGGTTTGGTGTAGGCGTTGGCCGCGGAGTCAGGGGTTGATGTAGGAGTGGACTTCTGAGTGAAATCAACTTTTTCTCTCACCTTTCTTTTGCTGGCAATCGTTGACTACACGCCTTTTTCGCAGAGGGTTATGCAGGAGATCAAAAGGATGTTGTATCCTCTGAGGTTCTCAATGTTCCAGATGCCTTTGAAGGTGAAACCGTCACCCGGGGGGGAGTCATCGTCGAAACCATCGCCAAAACTGGTGACACCCTGTTGATCGTCAGACAGACTGACCTGGCTTTCCAAAAACAGCCCCTGGATATGAATGGATCGGCAGGCCGTTTCATTATATGTTATCCTGACTTTTCTGATCCGACTATTTACATCAGAAATCTGAAAATAATAGCGGCATGGCAAAACCCCCAGGGAAGAAAAACGACCTCTCGGTGAGTTTTCCTAGGACTACTCAGAGGTCAAATCCCGGGAAATACGCCTCAGGAGGGAAGGGATAGAACACCCTGACTATTATTACGTCCCCTGGTATTGGGGTCTTAACCATATCAGTCCGTGGCATCGTCACCCCTGCTGGTGATAATAAGACGGGACAGGCTTCCCATAGTGGAAGGAGACTTTACCAATGCTCGCCAAGGGTAGACAGGCCTTTGGTATCGAGCCCACAGGAAAGAAGAGGACATGAAAATACTGGTCATCAACAGCGGCAGTTCGTCTCTCAAATACAAGCTTTTTAATCTCTACAATGAGGTGTCTCTCTTGAGCGGAGCCGTGTCGGGCATCGGTATGTCCGGGACGAAACATACATATCAGTATGAAGAGAAACAGTTCTCTCAGGATATTAACGCCAAAGACCACTTCACGGCTCTCGGAGTTGTCATCGAAACCATTGTCGATGCGGAGAGCGGCCCCATGCGAAGTCTTGCGGACATTGATGGTGTAGCTCATCGCATCACCCATGGTGGCTCCCTATACCGAAGCCCTGTCGTGATCGACCAGGCTGTGATCGACGAGATCCGGCGCCTCATTCCTCTCATGCCACTTCACCATCCTCCTATGCTGATCGGCATTGAAGCATGTCAAAAGATTTTCCCCGACGTACCCCAGGTAGCCGTCTTCGACACGGCGTATCACTGTACGATACCGGACGAAGCCGCCATCTACGGCCTCCCCTATGAGATCTTCGCCCGAGGCGTCAAACGATTTGGGTTTCATGGCAATTCTCACGAATATGTGGCCCTGAAAGCCGCCGAATATATGGAAACACCCCTCAGGCGTTTGAATATCATCTCCTGCCATCTGGGCAGCGGCGCCAGTCTGTGTGCTATCAAGCGGGGCCATCCCATCGACACAAGCATGGGCTTCAGCCCCCTGGAAGGTTTGATCATGGGAACTCGGACAGGTGATCTTGATCCGGGTATCATTACCTACCTGATGCGCGAAGATAAGTTATCCGTCGATCAACTCGATGATATACTGAACAATCAAAGCGGTTTATTAGGTATCTCCGGGATCAGCGCAGACATGCAGGAGGTTTTGGCCGCTGCGGATGATGGCAACGCCCAGGCTCTTCTGGCCGTGAAGGCCTTCTGCTACCGGGTCAAATGTTATATCGGGGCTTACCATGCCGCACTGGGAGGTGCGGATGCACTTATCTTTACGGGCGGAATCGGTGAGAACAGCCGCAGTATTCGCGCCCGATCCGTACAGGGTCTTGAAAAACTGGGTTTCGCCGTGGACCATATCCGTAACGACCGGTGCACATTGAATGGCGCCATGCCTGTATGCGACATCGGCGCCCGCTTTACAAGTGTTCATCTCTTCGTGATTGCCACGGATGAAGAATTGATGATCGCCCGGCAATGTGCCCACGCACTGGATTACAAGCGATCCATCCGGCACGATATCATGGCCGTGGACAAGCGTCCTATCCGCGTTTCCGTCTCCTCACGACATGTACATCTGAGCCAAAAGGACTTGGCGTCCCTTTTCGGGTCCGGCTATGGACTGACGGAAAAAAGCAGCCTTCACATGGAAGGCCAATACGCCTCAGAAGAAACCGTGAATCTGATCGGCCCCCGTGGAAGGGTGGACAATGTAAGGGTAATCGGCCCAGAGCGCAACAGAACCCAGGTGGAGATATCTCGCACGGAAGAATTCAAACTGGGCATAGACGCGCCCATCCGCGAATCAGGAGACCTTGACGGCACACCCGGAATCATTCTTGAGGGACCGAAGGGGAGGATAGAAATCCCGGAAGGTGTCATCTGTGCCCAGAGACATATCCATATGTCGCCGAATGATGCCGAAAATTACGGGCTGAAGGATCGGGATACGGTCATGGTACGGATTGAAGGGGAGAGGGAATTGATTTTTGGCGGCGTCCTGGTCCGCGTCCATCCCGATTACAAGCTCGAGATGCATATTGATACGGACGAGGCGAATGCTGCCGAACTGTCCCCACCAGCTCAAGGATACCTTGTGCGTATTGAGTCGCGTTGACGAATGCCGTCAACTGCAATCATCCTATTTTAGGTGGTTGACCGGAAGAGTTCGATGACAAAGGATCATCGAGGAGGACAATGAATACCCGGTCGGGTAGAGGCATGGAAGCCCATCTTCCAGAGATAATGAAACCACCATTGTATGGATGGCATGGATATGAAACAGGGTGCCTTGCTTTTCGTATCGTCATGAAATTCTTGGGGATCCAAACGTGAAAATACCATATTTGGGCATGAAAGAAAAAACAACAAAGAATCGCTGCTGTAGGGCCTGTAAAATTTGTAAACCTCTTAACAATCAGATGCATCCGGACAGCCAAAAGGAGCGTTCATGTCCCGATTTGCTTTTGGCTGCCGCTAACATGCGGCGTTAGCCGCTCTAACGGGAGAGATTATATGAAAACACAATTTAGGAATTTGGTCTTTGAAGGCGGGGGTATGAAAGGAATAGCATACGTTGGAGCAATGCAGGTTCTCGATCAGCGAGGACACCTGGCCGGCATTTGCCGGGTGGGGGGAACAAGTGCGGGGGCAATTAACGCACTCCTTTTTGCTTTGGGATATTCCATTCAAGAACAGCATACAATTCTCGATTCCACCGATTTCAAAAAGTTCATGGATCATTCTTTCGGCATTGTAAGAGACATCAATCGGGTTATGAAAAAATTTGGCTGGAACAAAGGAGACTATTTCGAAAACTGGATAGGGGAACTGGTCGAGAAAAAGCTGGGGAGCAAACGGACAACTTTCCAAGACCTGAAAGACGCAAAAATGCCCGATCTATACGTTACCGGAACGAATCTTTCTACCGGATATGTGGAAGTATTTTCTGCTGAACGGCATCCTGATATGGCGTTGACAGACGCCCTTCGAATAAGCATGTCTATCCCCCTGTTTTTTGCGGCGGTAAGACATGGCAAGCGGAAAGACGTATATGTAGATGGCGGAGTGATTCTCAATTATCCAGTAAAGCTATTCGACAGAGAAAAATACATCGATATGATAAGCGAGCCGCAAGCGGCGCGGCGAGTGGAATACTACAATCGTGAAAATGCGGAGTTTCTGCTGAAACAGCCTGATAGAAGCCCATACGTTTATAACCGTCAGACCCTAGGATTACGCCTTGATTCATCGGAAGAAATTGGTCTGTTTAGATACGGTGAACCCGTAGACGGGGAAAAAATAGTGGACTTTTTTGACTACGCAAAAGCATTGATCTCTTCCGTAATGAAGGTTCAGGAAAACCAGCATCTTCATAGTGATGACTGGCAAAGAACGCTATATATCAATACACTGGATATTGGCACTACAGATTTTAATCTCAGCAAAGAAAAAAAACTGGCACTAATTCGGGAGGGAATTAACGGTGCCGAAAAATATTTTGAATGGTTTGAAAGCCCCGTCGAAAGCCCGGCAAACAGGATATAATGGAGAATGAAATTTTTTCATTTCGCCTCATGTTGATTTACTCAAGAATAATCAACTATTTTCGTACACAGAACTTCGCAGAGAATAAATAAAATCTTCCATGGACCGCAACGAACGCTTCGATATGGCCGACCGGATTATAACCATTGGTTTCTGGATGAACACCCTCCTAATGATCATGAAACTTATGGCCGGGTATTTTGGCAATTCGGAAGCGGTCTTTGCCGACGGCATTGAAAGCGCCAGCGATTTCGTCGCCATTCTTTCCGCCTTCATCGCCCTTAAAATCGGCCGCAAACCTTTTGATGAAAAGCATCCATACGGCCATGGCAAGGCGGAAAGCATTTCCGCCATCCTGGTATCCCTTATCATTTTTGCCGCCGGCGTCGGCATCCTTTTCAAGGCGGCCAGAACTATCATTGTCGGTGCCTATCTGGAACCGCACCTGATTGCTGTTTTCGCCGCCTTTATCACCATCCTCATCAAGGAGACCCTCTTCCAGTTTACGCATCGCGTCTCGAATAAACTGGGAAGCCCGGCGGTGGAAGCCATTGCCCAAGACCACCGCAAGGACGCCCTGACATCCATTGCAACCCTGATCGGGGTAGGCGGCGCTTACCATGGTATTTTATTTTTGGACCCTCTGGCGGCCGCCCTGACCTCTCTGTTCATCTTTCACATCGGCTGGGGCACCTTTCGCGGTGCTATTTGTGATCTGATGGACAGTCAACTCTCCGAGGATGTTCTCTCCTTAATCACAGGTATTGCGGAGACGGTGCCTGGCGTAGAAAGGGTCGGCGAAATTCGCGGTCGCCGATCGGGTCAGTACATCATTATCGATCTCAAATTGGAAATGGCCCCCGACATGACGCTCAAGGAGTCACATGACATCGCCACAAACGTGAAAAGGATGATCTTTCTCAAAATATCAAATATCGGCGACATCATGATTCTTGTCAGTCCAACCCGGGAACATCCCGAAGACCTGATCCGCCTCTAAGATTTTTCAGACGACGGGAAAGGAACATGCGCCATGAGGAACTTACTTACTTACTTACTTTCCTTCCTTCAGGCATCTATGTCTGATTACACAGTCGTGCGTAAGGGACCCTTTCAAAAACCCTTGTCAGGTTACCTTTCGTTCAGGACAGGGCTTTTTTGATACTTCTGTTGCTATTTTTTTGAATTCGTGGGATAATGAATATCAATGATGCCGGATCGACTCAGGACCTCACCCAACGGGTATTTGAACCAAAAAAACCGGAAAAACCTCAAAAATGTTTGGTAAAATCTCTACTCCATAGATTGATTTGTCCGACGGAGCCCCTGAACCCGTGAATTGCAAGACACAATCGGGGGAAGCCGGTGCAAGTAAAGTCATCACACGCCATGTCGTTGATGTATGTCTTTCCATCTTGGATAGCCTATAAAATTCTTGACGTAGATACATGGAAAGCAAGAAAAAATCAGGGGATCCACAACATATGACTGGGGCAGCGTCATGATACGTAACCGGTTTTTTTGGGCGGGTTTGCTGTTGTGGTTTTTCATGTTTTTTTGTCTTAACAATCCTGCTACGGGAGCAGAAGAAGGAGGAAAAATAATGCAAATCGAATCTTCTCAGTTTATTGAGGGAGGCATGGTTCCATTCAAGTACACCTGTGACGGTCAGGATATATCACCCCCCCTGACTTGGAAGGATGCCCCACCTGAAACAAAAAGTTTTGCCCTGATCAGCGATGATCCCGACGCCCCTATGGGTACTTGGGTTCATTGGGTCATTTTCAACATACCGGCTGATGCAACGGGGATGGAAGAAAATATTCCACCGCAAAGGGAACACGAAAACGGCATGATCCAGGGCAACAACAGCTGGCCCCGGATCGGTTACTGCGGACCCTGCCCTCCCAGCGGGACCCACCGATATTTTTTCAAACTCTACGCGCTGGATGCCAAGCTCGACCTGAAGGGGGATGTCACAAAGGATCAGCTTCTCCAAGCCATGAACGGGCATATTCTGGCGGAGGCGCAACTGATGGGAAGATATGCGCGGCAACGTTAAACATGGAACGGGTTGTTTTATTCAAAACGGGCATTCTCGCAAAATCGGATGCCGGGTAATATCCGTTAAATTTTTGTTCTTTCAACAAGACCGGCATGTATGAGGTCGAACCTTAACTTTTGGGAATTCATTAAGACAAGCCTTCTATTATGATGCACGTTCTAATAACCCCCGGCGTTATTCTCCTGTTGACCACCATGCTGTTTGTCTCAGACACCACATCCCGAACTTTGTCTATTCGAGGAATCGCAACGGTCGCCGGCCCATGTCGTGTTCTCGCCGGTCATTGCGATACCGATACGGAGGAAACCGCCTGTCGTTCAGAGAAACACCCCGAACGGGGCAATTTATAATGAACATCACCCGGACCGGCACAGGAATCTTAATTCATTTTTTGTCGTCAGAAACTCTTTTCAATTTTCCTGAGTCATGGAGGTTTTCTCGTGGAATGGCCTTCGCTTACATGTGAAAATTAGTCGGGGTGGGCCTTTTGCGAATGTGCCATGATTTCGCACCCAATGGGGACCATCCTTGTCATGAACGCGAAACAATGAGACGTAAAGCAATACGAGGCCCTTTTCTGCATGCAATTCAAATACGATCTTGAGGACCACCCTCCCCTTTTGGAAACGATCCTTTATGGCCTCCAGTGGTTTGCCATCTCCATTCCAATTATTATCGTCATCGGGAAAATCACGGGAATATTTCATTTTAGCGCCATCGGCGAACAGACGATCTACCTGCAGAAACTGACTTTCGTGATGGCCCTCGCCCTGCTGGCACAAATTTTCTGGGGCCATCGCATGCCTCTGATCGTCGGCCCGTCTTCCGTTTTACTAATCGGAATTATTGCGAGTGGGGGATTCCCGGTCGAAACGATTTATACATCCGTTCTCGTCGGGGGAGTCCTTCTAACGATTGTCAGCGCAACCGGGCTTCTGGGGCATTTGAAAAAGCTTTTCAGCCCCCGGCTGGTTGCGATTGTTCTGATTCTGATTGCCTTTACCCTGGCACCAACCATCCTGAACCTGATTGACTTAAGCTCCGCCACGGCCACTCCCTTGTCACGGATTCTCTTCACCCTGTTCCTTCTGATGAGTATGCTCATCGCCGAGCGCTTCTTCAAGGGGGTCTGGAAATCCACGTTGATCATCTGGGCCATGATCGCGGGTTCCCTGGTCTGGTTTATGCTGTTTCCGGAAACCTTCAGGATGGAACAAATCTCATACGCCGCGCCCATATCCGGTTTTTTTAAGCACCTGACAACCAAACCGTCTTTCAACGCGGGTGTCATGATTTCATTTATGGTTTGTTTTCTCGCATTGTTCATTAACGATCTCGGCTCCATTCAATCGATGAATGAGCTGTTAAAACCAAAGGGCATGGAAAAACGGATTAATCGAGGTATATTGATTACGGGCCTGTTCAATGCCCTATCCGGGTTTCTGGCTGTAATTGGACCGGTTAATTTTTCCCTGAGTCCGGGTGTCATTGCAACCAGCGGATGCGCATCCCGCACCGCCATGCTCCCCTCCGCGCTTCTCCTTCTCCTTCTTTCATTTTCGCCGATCCTGATCGGCGTCATTGCCAGTGTTCCTTCCGTCGTCATCGGCACGATCATGATCTATATCCTTGCCGCGCAAATCGCAGCGGGACTTGTGTTGGCCTTCGAATCCATTCAGGAATTCAACTTTCAGGACGGACTGATCATCGGCCTTCCTCTCATGCTGGGCACGATCATCGCGTTTCTTCCAGCAGAAATGCTTCATAACATTCCAAAGATTATCCGCCCTGTTTTGGGCAATGGTTTTGTCGTGGGAATTTTATCGGCTCTGGCCATGGAACATGTGACACACCGGAAATAGCGGACTCCGCAAAAGAGCTGCCCCCACCCGGATCAGACATTATAAATCCTTGACCAATTTATTCGCCGGTAGTTCTTTCAGGGTATCCTGAAATGTTTCCAATATTCCTTTTATGGCAGACAAGGAGGGAGCATTGCAATGAGGTAGAGAATTGATGCCGACCGTTTCAATAGCATCGACAACATACTGAACGGTCAACTTATTTATATCACAGGCTGGCAGGAAACCGGCCTCATCTTCCTTTGGGCCCATCGCCTCTGCAATGATCCGGCTTTTTTTCAAGGTAAAGAGGATATCGTTGATCATGCGTATGGGAATGTCTAACCGGTGAACCAGTTGTGAGGTCGTCAGGGGTTTCTCCTCTTTGATAAAGTTTTGAATCAGGCAGTGGAGTACCGCCAGCGATAGAAGAAGTTTAAATCGGTGACTAGACTGCAGGGCGTCCGGCTCAAATTCATAGGTGTCCACATGCTGATGGGCAAATGCCAGTTCTGCGCCATAAAGGACAATAAACCAGCTCAACTGAAGCCAGATCAGAAAGAGGGGAATCGCGGCAAAGCTTCCGTAGATGGCGTTGTACTGGGCCGCCCCGATTTGAAAAGAGATATATCCCCACTGAACAATCTGAAAAATCGTGCCGGCGACAATACCCGCCAGCAATCCCGATGTAAAACGTACTTTGGTGTTCGGCATAAATATATAAATAAAAGTGAAAAGTCCCCAAATGAGACAACAGGGCAGTATTTCCAAAACAGATCGAATGAGGGGATTTAGTGCGCCGAGAACAGATATTTTCTGTATGGTGAATGTAATTTGGGTCGTAATAAATATCGTTACACCGCTGGACAGGATTATAATCACGGGACATATCAACATCAAAGAAAGGTAGTCACTGAATTTTCTGGCGAGGCTTCGTTTCTCCTTGACGCCCCAGATGTCATTTAGAGAATCTTCGATATGGCCCAAAACTTTTATGACAGCCCAAAAAAGGACGATAATTCCGATTCCTGCAATCAGACCGCCTTTCGTGTTTTCAAGCAGGGAATGGGAAAAAAGAATGATATTATTGAGAACTTCTTCTTGACCAGTGAGTTTATTTCTTAACTGAGCTTCCAGTATTTTTTCGAATCCGAAGCCCTTGGCAATACCGAAAGCCATGGCAAAAACGGGCACAATGGAAATGAGTGAGTAAAAAGTGAGTGCCGATGCCCGCAACGAACACTTGTCTTCATCAAATCCCCGGATCGAAAGAATAATCACCCTGAGGAACGTGATGAAAAACGACTGGCACCGCGGCAGGAGGGCGCGACGTATCCTCCAGATATCCTCCTGGATAAAACGGATGATTTTATTGAATCGTACGCTTATGTTAGAAGGCATGTCTTTTTTTTAGAATGAATCCGTTATTTATAGCCGATACCTTTTCTGACGGCATTCCCATAACACACCCGGATATCATGTTCCTTTATGTCCGATGGCAGAAATCTCCACCCCATTGGCACAATGTCCCGGTCTAAATTTCCTTGATATGCACTATCAAACAGAATCAGAAACGCTGCACCCCGCTATAGAAAAAATAGACAGCAAACCCCACAAGGAACGAAGCACAAAAGCCGATTAAGTATCGGTAGCCCCTATCGCTAAAAAAATGACGTCCCTTAGCCACACCGAAGGAAACCAGAGAATACCAGGCTAAATCGGCGAGAATATGACCTGAAAAAAAGGCGATAATACCCAGTATACCGAACCTGTATGAGCTCAGTATATACCCGAGGCCAATGGAGGCCCACCAGAGGATCCAATAGGGGTTTGCCAAAGTGAAGAGTATCCCGGCCAGAATCAAATTTTGAGACTTGGCCGGCCGTGCATCCATCTTCAAGCAAAGCTTTGGCAGACTCCTGAACATGGACAGCGCCATCCAGAACAGAATGACTCCCCCTGACAGGGTAATAACGATGAAAACGTCATCCCTTTTCAAAAAAGGAGCCATCCCCAACAGCAACACCGCAACGAGGGTAAGTTCAAGAATGCCGTGACCGAAAATCATCAGGGGGCCTGCAACGGCTCCCCTACGGGAGCTTTCCGCGACAGTCATGGTCAAAAGCGGGCCGGGCATCAAAGCACCCGACAAAGCGATGATAAACGAGGAACAAAAAATCGTAATCAAGATGAATATCATTCGTAATGTCCTTCATCTTTAAGGGTGTTCCATCGTTATTCGGAACAAATAATAAATTTTATTCATAACTTATTCCGGACAATGGCCATTCCGTATAAAATCAGAATCCACCGTTCATTTCGGGTATCTGCGAAAATGGTGTGCCGTATTTCCTCTGGCGGTCTTTCCCGGGAGGTGGAGGAAGTCAAGACGCTTCCTCGGGTTTCTGCTCATCATTGATTTTTTTTTCTTGGATGGTCCTAATTTCCTTCCTCAAATCTCGAATGGTCTTATTCTGGTGAGTAATGGTGCGGCTTAAACGAAATCGTTCCACGATCCCCATGCAGCCTACAAAAAGGATCCCGGTCAGGCAGGAAATGAAAATTAACATATAGGCAGGCCATTCAATGTGAAAAAAATCGTAATATTTCAGCTTGACGGAAACGGTATTTTCCAGGGAGAACGTCACGACCAAAAGAATGAGCAACATGACCAGAATGGTATATATGGTTTTCACACTAGTCCTCCTGATAATGTTCCCTGAAAAAAGGAATTAATTTTTCCCATGTTTTGATCAGATCATCGGGAATGACCCGAACCTCACCTATAATGGTCATGAAGTTCGTATCACCCGTCCAGCGGGGAACAACATGGATATGAACATGGTCATCGACTCCGGCTCCCGCAGCTTTTCCCAGATTTATACCGATATTGAACCCCTCCGGATGAAGGCAATCTGAAAGAGATTTGACTGAAACATCGATCAATTGGAACATTTCCAGTTTTTCTTCCGGCGTCAAGTCTTCCAGTTTGGAAACGTGCCGATAGGGAATGATCATCATATGACCGTTGATGTAAGGATAAAGGTTGAGCATGACATAGGCCGATTTGCCCTCCAGCAGAATCAAATCTTCCTGTCTGAGGGAGTCTTTGCAGAAAACACAGCCATCCGGCTTGTTCGATTCAAGATATGTCATTCTCCAAGGTGCGTAAATTGCTTTCATGGTGTTTCCGTCGGCTGTAAGATCGCCTCTCCCGGAATTTTCAGAATGTTGATTTCAATGCCTTCTTTTATATCAATTATTCCCGCAGTATTAAAGGGTAAATATCGATTAGCCGTTGCAGACCCCGGATTAAAGAGAATCATGCCGTCATTTTTTATTATTGCCGGGTCATGGGTGTGGCCGTGAATGAGACAATCGATCCGGCCGAATATTTTTCTCACATTTTCCGCCAGGTTGGCCGACATGCCCCAACCCTTGATTTTATTAATATCATGGACCAGGGCAAAACGGAATGCGTTCAGTTCAAAAACCATTTTTTCCGGATAACGTTTACGCAACCCAAGGGGATCCATGTTGCCGCAGACCATTTTCACATCCTTCTCGCCGAACATGTCGAGCGCGCATGGTGAAACGACGTCACCGGCATGGATCACTAAATCCACGTCCTCGAACAACTTGTTAAAAAGGCCGGCGCAGCGCTCATCATATCCGTGCAGATGCGTGTCCGAAATAACGCCCACTTTCAAATGTTTATCCTCCCAAAGGAGCTCTGCGCTTACAACGGAATGATTAAAAAAGCAAGACGTCTATTTTGTTGGAAACCACTGAATCTATACCGAAGCGGCCTTGCCTCATTATGTTTGACATTCCATTCCCCTCCCGGTATTAAATATCATTTATGAGGTGTTGGCCGATGATCGAGTCCTCTCTGGGAAAAATAGCGGAAAAAATATTGAGTCTCGACGAAGCATCTCTCACTTCTCTATGGGACAAATATAAAACGAGGATTGATATGCTCGACCTATCGAGAGAATGGGAGAAGTCAGTGATCATTTTTTTCATCATCAATGCCGTCCGGGCCAAAAATCATCTGTTTAACGAGCATGTGATTCGTGAAAAAAATCAGGTAAAGATGAATCGAAAAAAGAAACGCCCCTCAAATGCGCCGAACCTGAGAATCATAAAATGAACGACCCCGAAAGCGCCAAGAGGAGAATTCAATATTTAATCAATACCATCCGTTATCACAATGAACGTTATTATCAGTTCGATTCACCGGAAATTTCCGACGCCGAATATGATCTTTTAATGCGGGAACTGGACCAGTTGGAACGGCAATATCCGTCCCTTTTGGCACCCGATTCGCCCACCCAAAGGGTCGGTGCGGCGCCTCTTCCCAGATTTTCCTCTGTGCGGCACCTGACCCCCATGCTCAGCCTGGGAAACGCTTTCGAAGAGACGGAAATCCTGCAATTCGATGAAAGGATCAGGCGCACAGCCCACCTGCCGGATCATTTTCTATATATCGTGGAACCAAAAGTGGATGGCCTTGCCGTAAATCTGATCTATGAAAACGGTACGCTCAAACAGGCAGCCACGCGTGGTGATGGTGAAACAGGTGAAGACGTCACCCGGAATATCAAAACCATACGGACTCTTCCCCTTATGCTGTCCGAGTTGCCGGGTTACCCTCTGCCACCGGTAATTGAAATCCGCGGCGAGGTGTGCATGGAACGAACGGCCTTCCAAAAACTCAACAACCGGCGCATCGCGGAAGGCGCCCCCCCGTTCGCCAATCCTCGTAACGCTGCAGCCGGTTCGTTAAGACAGCTGGATTCACGGATTACCGCCAGACGACCATTGATCATTTACATTTACGGAATCGGTCATCTTCGTGGTATCTCACTCACCAGCCACGAAAAATCCCTTCAGTTGCTTTCGGACTGGGGTTTCCCTGTTAACCCTCTGGTGGAATCCAAAGAGGATATCGCCGCATGCATCGATTATTATCACCACCTGATGCGTGAACGTGACAACCTCCCCTATGAAATCGATGGAATTGTGATCAAGGTGGATTCTTATGCAATACAGGCACAATTAGGCTTTGTATCACGAAGCCCACGCTGGGCAATTGCCTGCAAGTTCCCTTCGCGACAGGCAACCACAACAATCGAAGATATCATCGTTCAAGTCGGAAGAACCGGTGTCTTGACGCCTGTCGCTATCTTGAAAGCGGTTCCCCTGGGCGGGGTCATCGTCAGCCGCGCAACGTTGCACAATTTGAATGAAATCAGAAGAAAGGATATTTTGATCGGAGACACGGTCGTTGTACAGCGTGCTGGAGACGTGATTCCTGAAATTGCCCATGTTCTGCCCGAAAAAAGAACCGGCGTGGAAAAATCCTTTCAGATGCCTGCCCGATGTCCTGAATGCGGATCAGAAGTGGTCCAACTGGAGGGTGAGGCCGCACACCGGTGCATAGGTCTGGCCTGCCCGGCACAAATTAAGGAAAAAATCAAACATTTTGCTTCCCGAGGGGGAATGGATATCGAAGGTCTTGGAGATAAACTGGTTTCGCAAATGATGGTTAACCAGTTGATACATGATCCGTCCGATCTTTATTATTTGAAAAAAACCGATCTCCTTAAGCTGGAGCGTCTCGGCGATAAATCCGTGGACAATTTTCTCGCTGCCCTCGAAAAATCAAAGAATGCAACCCTGGACAGGCTTATTTTCGCATTAGGCATTCGTCATGTGGGCGACCATATCTCTCGGGTTCTGGCCCGGGAATTCAAATCCCTGGAGAATCTTGCCCATGCCAAAAAGGAAGACCTCCTTTTGATTCGTGATATAGGACCGGAAGTGGCTGCCAGTATCATCCGCTTTTTCCGTGAGTCACAAAACCTTGCCGTCCTCGCCAAACTGAAATCTGCCGGTCTTCAACCAAGTGTTCCCAGCACCGACTCATCATCGGCCGTCTCCGGAAAATCTTTCGTTTTTACCGGTTCCTTAAAATCTCTGACGAGAGACGAGGCCAAGCGACTTCTCGCAGCGAAAGGAGCGACCATCCATTCCTCTGTTTCGAAGAAGACGGATTTTGTTGTTGCCGGGGAAGAAGCCGGTTCCAAACTGGACAAGGCACGCACCTACAATTTGACCATTTTAACTGAAGACCAATTTCTGGCTCTGATCGGTTGATACGATGTCATCGAATCAAATGAGAATGCGTGTGGTTGTTTCAGGCTTGGTTCAAGGGGTCTTCTTTCGGCATTACACAAAGGAACACGCTCTCCGGTACAATCTAACCGGGTGGGTCAAAAACCGGCCCGACGGCAAAGTCGAAGCCGTCTTTGAAGGGAAGAAAGAGAATTTATCACGGATGGCGAATTGGTGTTATCAAGGTTCCCCATCATCACAGGTGATCGGGGTCGATATTGAACATGAGGAACCGACGGGAGAATTTTCCCGTTTCCACATCATTTACGATTAATATTAATGTGAGTTCTCATCGCTTCTCATCCACTCTAACTGTATTGCTTTAAGGTTTCTGCAAACCCTTCCATTGCCCCCGTAATGGTCGCATCATCGACACAAAAAGCGATCCGGATGTATCCGGGACCACCGAATCCACGACCCGGCACCACCAGTATCCTTCTTCTCAGAAGCGCCCGGACAAATTCCAGATCGTCCCCTATGGGTGACTTGGTAAACAAATAAAAAGTCGCGTCTGGCTTCTTGATATCATAGCCGCATGAAACAAGGCCATCACACAAAAGATCTCGTTTTCTTTTATACTGCACGACATCAACATGGATACCCTGCATGCGCGTGATCACTCGCTGCATAATTGCCGGAGCATTGACAAAACCAAGTACCCGGTTGTAAAGCATGAGGCCGTCCATCAGTTCCTTGTAATCCGCGATGTCGGGATTAATGGCCAGATAGCCGATTCTTTCCCCGGGAATGGACAGGGTTTTGGAATAAGAGGACGCACAGATGCTGTGCCGATAAGCCCCCAACAAGCTGGGAACCTGAATATCGTCGAAAACAATTTCCCTGTAAGGCTCATCGCCGATCAAATAAATAACATGGCCGAATTCCCTGTTTTTTTCCTCAAGAAGATCCGCCAGGGCCTGAAGCGATTCGGCATCATATACCTTTCCCGTAGGATTGTTGGGAGAGTTCAGAAGCACCGCCTTGGTTTTCGGGGTGATGGCCTTTTCGATGGCATCAAGATCAAGCCCAAAATCCGGTCGGGTCGGAACCAGGACCATTTTTCCATTGGCGTTATCGATATAAAACCGGTACTCCATGAAAAAAGGCGAAGGCACAATAACCTCATCGCCCGGATCCAGAATCACTTTCAGGGTTACATTCAACGCGCCAGCCGCCCCACAGGTCATGATGATCTGCTCTTTGGAGATTTTTATCCCCTGATCCTTGCTCAGATATTCCGCCACGGCCTCCCGTGTATCTTCATAACCGGCATTGGACATATAACCATGAATACCCGGTGTACCTTCTGTAACAGTTTTTTGAAGAATCTGTATAAATTCATCCGGCGGGGGCACGTTGGGATTTCCCAAAGTAAAATCAAAAACATTTTCCGCGCCGAATCGTTTTTTCAAAAGGACGCCTTCTTCGAACATCTTCCTGATCCAGGAAGCCTGTGTGACGTAATCATGAATTTTCCGTGCAACGGTCATATTTCCCTCCAATTCCATTGACCTTATGTTGCGTCGGAAACTACTGTATTCCAATTCGGGAGGTCAAGTTTTATTTGGCAAGAAAGTATCCGAACATTTTTTATCGGGTCCATAAGCGCATTCGATCCAAGTTTGACACAATGGCAAATTGGAGCTATAAATGGACGATCGAACCAATATCATACATCAAAAGCGAGGTGTGCAGATGAAAAACAATAAATACGGCATATCCATTCTCTCTTTTGTTTTATTTCTTTTTGTCCTCTCCTGTTCGACTGTGCCCATAACCGGCCGATCTCAGCTAAACCTTATTCCCCACGAATCAATGTTGTCCATGAGTTATCAGCAGTATGACGAGTTTTTGAAAGAAAACAAACTCAGTACCAACACAGTTGAAGTGAACCGCGTCAAAAGGGTCGGTCAAAACATAGAAACAGCCGTGAATCGATATTTTGCCCAGAGAAACATGACTTACCAGCTAAGAGATTACAAATGGGAATATAGTCTGGTCGAATCCAAGGATATTAATGCCTGGTGTATGCCCGGAGGTAAAGTGGTCGTGTATACGGGTATTCTCCCCATCACCCAGGATGACACGGGTCTCGCCGTCGTAATGGGCCACGAAATCGCTCATGCCGTGGCACAGCACGGAAATGAAAGGATGTCACAACAGCTTGCCGTACAGCTTGGCGGCATGGCCCTGGCAACAGCCGTGGCAACGAAGCCGGCACTCACCCAGCAGCTCTGGATGACCGCGTTTGGCCTCGGTTCATCCGTGGGCATTATTTTACCCTATAGCCGACTTCAGGAAAACGAAGCTGACAGGCTTGGATTGACTTTCATGGCCATGGCTGGCTATGATCCGAGAAAAGCAGTGGATTTCTGGGAAAGGATGTCTCAAGTAAAATCCGGGCAGGCGCCACCCGAGTTTTTGAGTACGCACCCCTCTGACCAAACCCGCATCCAAAATATCAAGTCCATTATTCCGGATGTCATGCCCTACTACACGGGAAATTGATTTGGTTTCACGACCCGGTGCTTCTGACGCCGGGATGGTGGGACTCGTTATTCCGGGCGGCCCGGCCATACAGAAATGTATTGTATGGCCGATAAAACCTTCCGTCCTGCCGCAAGCCAAGGTCAACCGGTCGATTCAATCGGAATAAATTTCCAGCTTTTTTCCGCGAAGCATCCATTCGTCGGTTCGCATTCCAATAAATAATTCGTTTCCATTCATATGCTTTTAATACTGTGTTTCTTTACCTGTATTCACCTATACCCAGATATCCAGGTAAGGTTTTATCTCGGCTTCGTTCAGCATTTGAGCCTGAGAATAAGCCAGGCGGGCTTCATAGAAGGGACCGGGCAGAAGACCCCTGTCTCCGGCATGAATCACATAAATTCTGGAATAATTTAACGGCTTAAGCGTAGGCAGCCCGTCCGTTTTCTTTAGCGGGGCTATTTTCTTGCCGTCACCGGCAAAAAGGTTCATCCGTTCTTCCGATGAAGCGCATTCGCCCCGATTACCGGAACCATCCGGCAAATCCGCCTGTGATATCCGGGGTTCGATCAACTGAATGACTGAATCGCCTGGATACGAAAGTGCAAGATATTCCATCTTATCCTTGCGCCTTGGAGATTGTTTTGCCTATCTGGGGTCTAAGTAAAGAACCGGACCGCCTATACGAAGTCCCTCCCGTAATCCGGACCACTCATCCATGATGACCGAAACATCTCTTTATCAAAAGAGGTCATCACAACTGGGGAATCTGAAATATCTTTTTTAGCTCTCTCTCCCCGTCTCGGAATTGGGCTGAATGTTCTCATCATGCACATTACAGGCCAATGAATGAATCGATTTTCCTGCAAGGATGTTATGTGGGTTTAGCTAGTCGTATCTGAAAAACATCATAACCATTTAATATTACTTGACAATGATCATTTTTTATGCGATGTAATTTGCAAGATTTTAACCCTTAACCCCTACTTTTCCTGCAAATTACACAGATGAAACCA
>JAAYKM010000055.1 GCA_012522415.1 Deltaproteobacteria bacterium
ATATTGCTTATGATAATCAATTCCGATATACTTCATCACGTGCACCTCCTTAATGTTTTCTAAAACGTAGGGGTTAGTCTAGCACTAGCGCCCTGTCGGAGGTGCACTTTTTTTCATGTTATCATTCTCAACGCTGTTTTTTGTCGTTCCGAGCCGCCGGAGCCTTCATGTCCTTCCGCATCCCTGCGCCAAACCTACAATGTCATTCCGAATCCCGCCGGAGGCTTCCCTGTCACATCGATACCCTCCCTGTCACTTCGAACGCATGTGAGAAGTCTTAAACGAAACACACGGGATGGCCCATGTTCCTCCGTCTGGCATGAAAATTGTTTGTCAACAGGAGAGCAGAAAACGTGGTTTCCCCCAGGTGATTCATGAGTATCTTGCCTTTCCATAAAATCGTTTTGTCTCCGGCGGCCGGGCCCGGCGCGCCTGCGGAGAGGACCGTCCGGTCGGGCCCGTTGCCGGGGGGCGATGATGCCGGCCTTTTTTCCCGGATACTCGACGGACTCGCCGCGGAGCAGCCCGGCGCGTCCCCGGGGGAGGTGGCCTGGGACCAGCCCCTGGACAGGGCGAAGCTCATGCAGCTCGTTCACTGGATGAATATCGGCATGACCTCGAGCCTCCTCCGGACGATCGGGGGCGATGGGTCCGACGTGTCTTTCCGTTGGAAATTTGACGGTCCCCTGTTGCAGCCGGCCGTTTCAGGGGCGACCGTCGAGGAATCCGCCGTCGGGCGGAGCGTTCCCTCTTCGCCGGGAAAGGTCGCTCCCGCGCCGGGGGAGCGGTACGAAGCGGTTATCCGGAAGGCGGCGGCCGTCCATGATGTCGATCCCGCCCTGATCCGGGGGGTGATTCAGACGGAAAGCGCTTTCAACGCCTCCGCGCGGTCCCCCAAAGGGGCCATGGGCCTGATGCAGTTGATGCCCGGAACGGCCCGGGAACTGGGGGTCGTCAACCCCTATGACCCGGAGGAAAACATCATGGCCGGGACGCGGTACCTGAAAAAATTACTGAGACGCTACGACGGCGATGTTCCCCTCGCCCTGGCCGCCTACAACTGGGGCATGGGCAACCTGGAGAATCATGGCGGCCGGATGCCCCGGGAAACGAGGGACTATGTGAGCCGGGTCACGGCCCTGTACGGCGGGAAGGGCCGAAACACGTCATGATCCCGTCCGGAACGCCGGTCCTTCTGCTTCGCCCCGTTCCCATTCCCCCGTTTCCCCCGTCCCCTGTCGCTTCCTCTCCTGTTCCTCTAAAAAAGGTTGATATTGTTTTTTTCGTTGTTGTATGGTGTGAAGATAAAATGGCGCATTGTCAAAATAATGACTAGAATTTTAATTGTTTACCATAGCTTGACCGGTCACACGGCGAAGATGGCGGAGGCGGTCGCTGCGGGCGCGACGGACATCGGCGAGGTGACCGTGGCGCTGAAGCGGGCCGCCGAAGCGACGGCGGAAGACCTGCTTTGGGCCGACGGCCTGGCCATCGGCACCCCCGAGGCCTTTGGTTATATGTCCGGCATGGTCAAGGATTTTTTTGACCGGACGTTCTACGAAGTCGAGGGGCGGGTGTTCCGCAAACCCTATGTCGTTTTCATCAGCGCCGGTAACGATGGAACCGGGGCCCTCCGGGCCATCGAGAGAATCGCCCTGGGCTACACCTTCAAGAAGGTGTACGAGCCCGTGATCGCCCGGGGGGATGTCGGCCCCGACGATCTGGAGAAGTGCCGCGACCTGGGCGGCGTTCTGGCGGGGGGATGCCAGATGGGTATCTACTAGGACGTCGGCATGGAGGATTTGACCCGAAAACGGGGGGGAGGATGGGAAAGCAGGATGGAAGAACGCGGGAGCAGCTCCTGGATGAGCTGGACCGGTTAAACGGCAGGGTCGCCTCTCTTCAGGAGCGGCTCCGTCAGAGGGAGGGCCTGCGTGACGCCGTCGCGGACGATCGGGACGGATGGGGGGCCCGTGGCCGGGACGAAAGCGGTTACCGTGAACTGTTCGATCACATCGGCAGCGGGGTTGCCGTGATGGCACCGACGGAGGATCATCGGGACTTTGTCCTCAGGGATTTCAACGAGGCGGCGGAACGGATCGCCCGGGTGCGGCGGGAGGAGGCCATCGGCCGCAAACTGTCCGAGGTCTTCCCCCGGATACGGGAGACGGACATCCCCCATGCCCTCATGCAGGTTCATCGAACGGGAAAGGCGGAACGGAAGCCCGCGGCGTACTACGGGGATGTGGTGCGTCACGGGTGGTACGAGAGCTACATGTACCGTCTTCCATCCGGCGAGATCGTGTTCATCTTCGACAACGTGACGCAGCAGGTTGCCCGGGAGCGGGAACTGCGGGTCCGAAACGAGATTGTCCAGGCCTTCCTGGTTTGTTCGGATGACGAGATTTACGAACGCGTCAGGGGCGTCATCCTCGCGTTCATGGAAAGCCCCGACGGACACCTGGGTATTGTCGGGCGAGGCGGTGCTCTGAGTTCCCCGCCCATGGAGGACGGGAACCCCCGGACCTTTCTCCCTTCCGCCTGTCCCGGGTTTTGGGCGAAGGCGGTGCGGGAGGGGAAGACCTGCCTGTCCAACCTGCCCCTCCCCGTTCCGGACGGTCATGGCCCCATCGAAAGGGCTCTCGCCGTGCCCATGACGTACCGGGGATCTTTGGTGGGCGTCATGGCCGTGGCGAACAAGGCGGAGGACTACACGGAGGCCGATTGCCGGAAACTGGAAGGCGCCGCCGAATTTATCACCCCCCTCCTGGTGGCCCGCCTGGACGCCATCCGCGAGGAGAGGGCGAGAAAGGCCCTGGACAGGGCCCTTGAAAAGTCGGAGCGCCTGCACCGGGACGTCATCGATTTCCTGCCCGACGCCACCTTCGCCATCGACGTGGAAGGGAGGATCATCATCTGGAACCAGGCCATCGAAAACTTGACCGGTGTCAGGCGGAACGAGATCCTCGGGAAGGGGGATTACGAATACGCCGTGGCCTTTTACGGGGAACGGCGTCCCGTCCTCCTCGACATGATTTTGAACGCCGACGCCGAGTCGGGGCAATTGGGGGACACGTGCGGCTATGACCATGTCCGCGAGGAAGAGAACGTCCCCGTCCTGCAGGCGGAAAATTCGAGACTTCCCGGCTTCCGGAACCGGCGCTTCTGCATCAAGGCGCGGTGCCTCAGCGATAAGGACGGCAACGTCATCGGCGCCCTGGAGACCATCCAGGATATCAGCGATCTGTGGAGGACGGAGGAGGCCCTCAGGGAGAGTGAAGAGAAGTTCCGTCTCCTCACGGAAGAGACCCCCGTCGGCATTTCCCTGATGAACACGGACCAGCTGTTCGAGTACTTCAACCCCCGGTTCACGGAAATTTTCGGGTACACCCTCGAAGAGGTCCCCACAAAGGATGAATGGTTCCTGAAGGTTTACCCCGATCCGGCGTACAGGAAGAAGATACAGGCTTTCTGGCAGGAAAACCTGTACGAGGAGCCTGTGGCCGGGCGGATCGTCGAGGGGATGGTCCGGGCCATGAGCAAGGACGGCACGGAAAAGATCATCTTTCTCCGGTCCGTTTACATGAGCAATGGAAAGCACCTTCAGACCTACGAGGACTTCACGAGGCGGAGGAAACTGGAGGAGCAGCTCCGGCAGGCACAAAAAATGGAGGCCATCGGAACCCTGGCGGGGGGGATCGCCCATGATTTCAACAATCTGCTCATGGGCATCCAGGGGTACACGTCCCTGATGCTGTACGGTCTGGAGGTGTCGCATCCGTTCCATGAAAAACTGAAGGCCATCGAGGACCAGGTGGTCAGCGGTGCCGGTCTGACGAAACAGATCCTTGGTTGCGCCCGGGGCGGGAAGTACGAGGTCATGCCGGCCGACCTGAACCGCCTGATTGAAAAAACGGTGGACATGTTCCATCGCACGAGGAAGGAAATAACCGTTCACAAAAAACTGGACGGGGAACTCTGGACCGTCGATATCGACAAAAACCAGATGGAGCAGGTCCTGTTGAATCTGTGCCTGAACGCCTGGCAGGCGATGCCCGGAGGGGGGGACCTCTTCCTGGAAACGGGAAACGTGACCCTGGACCCCGTTTATGCGAGGGTCAACAAGGTCTCCCCCGGGGATTACGTCCGGATGTCCGTTACCGACACGGGAGTCGGCATGGATCAAAAAACCCGTCAGCGTATTTTTGATCCCTTTTTTACGACCAGGGAAATGGGTCGGGGGACCGGTCTGGGTTTGGCGACCGTCTATGGCATCGTCAAGGGCCATGGCGGTGTCATCAACGTGTACAGCGACAGGGGGAAGGGGACGACCTTCACGATTTACCTGCCCACTTCGAAAAAAGTGCTTTCCGGAGAGGTCCGGGCCCGGAGGACGATCCTCAGGGGTACGGAAACCCTGCTGATCGTGGACGATGAACCGGCCGTTTTGGGGGTGACGGGGGATCTGCTTCAAACCCTCGGTTACGAGGTGTTACGGGCTTCCGGAGGGAAGGAGGCCCTGGAAATATACCGGGTCCATCACGACCGGATCGCCCTGGTGATTCTGGACATGGTGATGCCGGTATGGGGAGGCGGGGAAACCTTCGAGGAACTCAGACGGATCAACCCGCGGGTCAAGGCGATTCTCTCCAGCGGCTACAGCCTGAACGGCGACGCCAGGATGATTCTTGACCGGGGCGTCCAGGCCTTCATCCAGAAACCCTTCATGATGGATCAGCTTTCCCGGACAATCCGGCAGGTCCTGGACGCCGACGGGGAACCGGGTCCGGACGCCGGGAGCCCGGCATGACGCAAGGAGTGAGCCATGTGCAGGAGACGGCTTGTTTTATGCTTCCTCGGAGCGGGGATTCTCTGCCTTTCCCCCGGGTTTGGCCATGCCCTGACGCCTGAGCAGGTGATTCAACTGAAGAAGGCGGGTGTACAGGACGCGACGATCCAGTTGATGATCTCGCAGGAAATGGCGGGGGAAAACCGGAATCCGTACGACACGATGGGAACGAAAGAAATCAGGGACGCCGACGGGAACACGGTCGTTATTTACTCCACGGGCAAACCGGGCGGCGGGGCCTTCGATCCGGAAGAGCGGGAAAAGCTCGACCGGGCCTGGGAGATGCTCCGGAACCTGATCATCGACGCGAGATAGGTGCCGCCCGCCCCCTTCGCCGGGGCCTCTTCCTTGCGATTGTCCTTCCCGTATGATAAGGATGCACGTCCCATAGGAAGCCCCATGCTCTCAGAGAACGCTGTTTCAAACATTCCAAAAATCCTGATCATCGACGACGAACAGCTGACGGCGGAGCTCCTCCGCGATCTCGTCAGGCAGATGGGTTACGAGGCCTTTCCCGTCTTTACCCTGAACGAGGCGGCGCAGGCCATCGAACGTCAGGACTTCGACGTCGTCTTTCTGGACGTCGTGATGCCCGACGGCAACGGCCTGGATTTTCTGCCCCGCGTCAAGGCCGCGCAGGCCTCGCCGGAGGTGATCATCATCACGGGATACGGCGACCCCGACGGCGCCGAACTGGCCATCCGGAACGGCGCCTGGGATTACATCGAGAAGGGTTCGTCCATCAACAAACTGAAGCTTCCACTCCTGCGGGCCCTCGAGTACCGGGAAGCGAAGAGGGGACGGAAAAAACCTGTTTTGTTCAAACGGGAAGGCATTATCGGCGAAGGGGGGCGGATGAAAGCCTGCCTTGACCTGGTGGCCCAGGCGGCGGCCGGCGATGTCAATGTTCTGATTACGGGAGAGACCGGCACGGGGAAGGAGCTTTTCGCCCGGGCCGTTCACAGCAACAGCGCCCGCCAGGCGCAGAAGATGGTGACCATCGATTGCGCCGCCCTGCCCAGGACGCTTGTGGAAAGCATTTTCTTCGGTCATGAGAAGGGGGCCTTCACCGGGGCGGACATGCGGAGGGACGGACTGATCGGCCAGGCCGACGGGGGGACCCTGTTTCTCGATGAGGTGGGGGAGTTGCCCCCGTCCATTCAGAAGGATTTTCTTCGGGTCCTTCAGGAGCGCCGTTTCCGTCCCGTCGGGGCGAAAAACGAACGATACAGCGATTTCCGCCTCGTTGCGGCGACGAACCGCAATTTGGCGGCCATGGTCAAGGCGGGGCAATTCCGGGACGACCTGTTCTTCCGGATCCGGGCCCTGACGATCGACCTGCCTCCGCTCAGGGAGCACGCCGAGGATATTCCGGACCTGGTTCTCTCCTACCTGGGACGCATCGGCGAACGCAGAGGGACCCCGGCGCGGGGCATTTCCGCCGACTTTCTCGAGACCCTCGGCCAGTACGACTGGCCCGGCAACGTCCGGGAGCTGTTTCAGGCCCTGGACAGGGCCATGACGGTCAGCAGCGGCGAACAGGTCCTGTTTTCCAAGCACCTGCCCCCGCATATCCGTATCGCCCTGGCCCGCCGCTCCCTTTCCGGGAAGGGAAACCCGTCCGGCGCCGCCTTGCCCCTGCAGACGTTGAAGGCGAGGCGGCAGGCCATGCTCGACGGCCTGGAACGGGACTACCTGAAGGACCTCATGTCCGCCACGGACGGAAACATCCCCCGGGCCTGTGAAGTTTCCGGTCTGTCCCGTTCGAGACTTTACGTCCTCCTGAAGAAGTACGGATTCAGGCGGGATCAGACGGAGGCGGATGTTTCATAAAGCAGGATGTGTCCTGTTTGACGATACTCGGCCTAACCATGCGATATGAGAGGATGAAAGCCAGCATACCCACCCAAACCCTTCCTCCGATGAAAGAAACATCCCCGCCCATTCCCCTGTCCTGAATGCCCGCCGTGTAAAGGTGCGAAAGGCAATGCACGCGTAAGTGTTGATTTTTACGTGGATGGTAATGACTGAGCCTTCGGGGTGTGTCCCTTGGCATCCTTTTTGTTACCTCAATGGGAGGACAACGCAGCCGCAGGTTGCCGACCGGGGGTCGGGGAGCATGTCCGGACACGGCGCCCCCGTCTCCGGGAGTCTGTCCTGAAAGGAGCGGGTCAATGGATGTATCACAGAATAACCGGGAAGCGGGTCATGAGGGCAAGTACCTGACCTTCACCCTGGCCGGTGAGGAGTACGGCGTTGTGATTGTCAAAGTCAAGGAGATCATCGGGATGATGACGATCACTTCGGTGCCTAAGGCCCCCGCCTGGGTCAAGGGGGTCATCAACCTCCGGGGTAAGGTCATCCCCGTGACGGATCTTCGCCTGAAGTTCGGTATGGACGCTATGGCCTATACGGACCGGACCTGCATCATTGTCATGGAAATCACCGGGACGGGCGCCCCTTTCCTGATGGGGATCGTCGTCGATACGGTTTCGGAAGTGCTGACGATCAAGGGGGCGGATATCGAGAGGACCCCCGATTTCGGAAGTCCCCTGGACACGGAATACATCATGGGTATGGCCAAGACGGAAGGTCGGGTGAAGATCCTTCTGGACATCGACAAGGTGCTGACGCGGGAGGATCTGTCCATGCTCGCCGCGACGGCCGGACGAGAGGGGCCGGGCGGTGAAGCAGGATAAGGGAAGGAGTGGAAGGGAAGCATGAAAAATGTAAAACTGGGATACAAGCTCATCGGCGGATTTCTCGCTGTGGCCGCGGTGGCGCTTGTCATGGGTGTGGTCGGTCTGAGTCAGATCTGGACCATCAAAAACGCCGGCCAGAGGATGTACGACGAGAACGTGGTCCTGATGAATACGGTGGCCGAATTTAACCAGCAGTTTCTCGATATGCGGACCGCGATTGTTTACGCCCTGTTTGACCGGTTTACGCTGGGAAACGACGTATCCGCCGTTCTGGATGATATGAAGCGACGGGATGAACAGGGCTACACGCTCCTCGCCCGGGTGGATCGGCTGAGTCTCGATCCGACGCAGAGAAAACTGTACGAGGGCTTCAAGGCCGATGTGGGCGTTTACCTGGGTATCCGGGATGACATGCTCGCCGCGACGGTCGGG
>JAAYKM010000056.1 GCA_012522415.1 Deltaproteobacteria bacterium
CCGTTCGACACTGCCTGAAGGCGATGTCGCCGGCACCCACAACGGTCTCCGATCTCACGGCTGTTTCCGCTGTCTGGTAATCCTCTTGCGCCGGACCTACTGGTCCGGCTTTCGGCAGATACCTACCGGAGGGGAGTTCGAAATGTCGAAGAGGGTGCAAGGATGCAACGGGGCTGTTAAACAAGGCGGGTCAAAAAACGGAGAACGGGAGAATTCGGAAAGGACATTTTCGGTGAGCGCCCGTAACCCCCAGGGTTGCACCCGCCCCCCGGACTGCGGGCTTCAAAATGGAGAATCAGGGTAAATGTGCGGGCGGGCGTAAGTCGGCGTGGGCACGCCAGAAACGACGAGACCCCGAGGGGATCACCCCACGGGGTCTTGCGTTAAACAAGAACCGCTGAAATCAGCGGATTGAATTTTGGCTCCCCAGCGCGGACTCGAACCACGGACCCGATGGTTAACAGCCATCTGCTCTACCGACTGAGCTACTGGGGAGTATATTTCAGTGGAACGTTGAATAGTACAAAAAAGCTCTGTTGTCAATCAAGTAATTGGCCTGTTCCCACCTCCTCGATCCATCCTCCTCCAAACTCATCTGTTGATACTGTTTACAGGTGAGGAGAATCAAACAACCCCCTGATCTATCATGGCGTTCGCAACATTTACGAACCCGGCGATATTCGCGCCGGCCACATAATCACCCCTGTGGTTGTACATGTCGGCGGCCTTCAAACAGTTCTCATGAATGTCCGACATGATTTGTTGAAGGGTTTCGTCGATTTTTTCCGCCGGCCAGTAGATCCCCAGGCGGTTCTGGGACATTTCCAGCCCGGAGACGGCCACCCCTCCCGCGTTAGCGGCCTTGCCGGGGGCAAAGAGGATTTTTGCGATTCGAAACACATTTATCGCTTCGAGGGTGGAAGGCATATTGGCACCTTCCACAACACATCGGCATTTGTTTTTCATTAACGCCGCCGCGTCCGATTCATCGAGCTCGTTTTGAATGGCGCAGGGTATGGCGATGTCGCAGGGCACGGACCAGGGTCGTTTCCCTTCCACAAATTCCGCCTTGAAGCGTTCCGTGTACTGCCGGACCTGATCCCTTCCGCTGTTTCTCATTTCAAGCATGAATGCATTTTTTTCATCATCAAGCCCGTCGGCGTCATGGATAAAACCGTCAGGGCCGGACAGGGTCACGACTTTACCGCCCAGGTCGATGACTTTTCGCACCACCCCCCAGGCGACCTGTCCAAACCCGGAAACGGCTACCGTTTTTCCTTTGATGCTGTCGTTTTTGGTGTTCAGCATCTTCTCAGTGAAATACACGATGCCGAATCCCGTGGCTTCCGGGCGAAGTCTGGAACCTCCCCATCCCACGGTTTTCCCGGTGATGACCCCGTTAAACGCATGGGTGAGACTTTTGTATTGGCCAAAGAGGTAACCGATCTCTCTTTTTCCGACACCGATGTCGCCTGCAGGAACATCGATATCCGGCCCGATGTATTCGTGCAGTTTCAGCACATAGCTCTGACAGAATCGCAACATTTCGCGAGGGTACAACCCCATTGCAGGAAGATCCGCCCCGCCTTTGCCCCCTCCCAGCGGCAATCCCGTCAGGGCGTTCTTGAACATCTGCTCAAACGAGAGAAACTTCATCGAATCCAGATCGACAGACGGGTGAAATCTCAGCCCCCCCTTGTAAGGACCCAGCGCGTTGTTAAACTGGACGCGGTATCCGTTATGCACCCGTACTTCATTTTTGTCATCGAGCCATTCCACTTTGAAGCTGATGGCCCGGTTGGGCACGGTTATCCTTTCCAGTATCCGTTCCGCCTGGTATTGGGGCTCCTGATCCAGAACGGGTGAAATGGTATAAAAAAGCTCTTTTACCGACTGAAGAAATTGTTTTTCCCAGGGCACCCGGGCTTCCAATTTATTGAGAACCTCTGCAGCATATCCGTTCAAGTTTTCCATATTCTTCTCCTTCGATTGACCTCGCTTTGCGTCCGCGGTTGTATTCCACGGAGCGCGGACATCTTCTTCCCGTTTCGGGACAGACAAGCCTCCCGACCGGCATCGTTAATGGCGCAAACGCGTTAGGGAGAGGGGAGATCCGATGCGGTCATTTTAATGGAATCGAATTCAGGTAACATCTTTCCAAGGTTGTTTGTCCGTAAATTATGGCGCCGTTATAGCACCGGCGAACCCCGCTCTCAAGGGAAATTTCACGGTCAAGACAATCCCGGGGATAAAGAGGCTCAACGTCATCATGGATCCGGCTGCCGAAAAAGGTAGTAGTAAATTCCTGCACGCCCCTGTATCATCCATTCTTGGCATCGCTCTGTATGTGCAGGAATTAACAAGAACAGGCTTGCCTTGGAAAAATCAACGCCCATGAACAACCAACACAGCCGATCGTTGCGCTTCGGCTGTTTTCCCCTGTTGGGCCGATAGGAGAAATGAGATGATACAAGCTGTAGTGACCCCCGCTGCGGGAAAGCGACTGATTGCAAAGGCTCTGACCGTACACCCGGCGATAAGAACGGCGTTGCAGTCCCGTACGGTCGCTGTTATCGCCGGAACGACCAATGGATACGTGGCGGAAGAGCTGCTGTCGATATGTGGGAATGCGGAGGGTTTTTCGCGTCAGCGGTTCTTCCGCGGAATCACGTTGCCGCCGTACGAGAAGATGAATGACTCTGGTCGATCAGCCCAGGGGAGTCCATTTCCGGGTGATGTCGTGATCCACAAGGGAAGATGGCTGGTCGGGAAGACCATCTTCGATGTGGTTGATGATTTGACGGAAGGGGATGTCATTCTCAAGGGGGCCAATGCGGTTGACCTTGTACGCAGGCAGGCCGGCATCCTGGTAGGAGATCCAAGAGGGGGCACGATTCTAACGGCCCTGCAGGCCGTTGTGGGAAGACGTGTGCGCCTGATCCTGCCCGTCGGACTGGAGAAGCGTGTCATCGTCGACTTGAATGGCATGGCTGCCCGCCTGAATGCTCCAGGCACAGGCGGTCTGCGACTGCTCCCCGTCCAGGGGGAAGTTGTGACGGAGATAGAAGCCATTGCGATGCTCACGGGGGCGAGGGCGGAATTGATTGCCGCCGGAGGCGTGTGTGGCGCCGAGGGTGCCGTATGGATGGGGATTTCAGGAACAGACGAACAAGAAGATTCTGCCAGGGAAGTCCTGGCGGGTATCAAGGGAGAACCGAGGTTCGCTTCGACATAGAATCTTCAGCCAAATCGTTTTTTGTGACGGTTAAAAAGGGCAATGGCCGACTCAAATAAAAGCCGGGAACTTGCGTTCCCGGCTTGCGAAATCATCTGGGTTCAAAAGACCCTCTCTTAGTCGTCATCCTCATCACTGTAATAATGGCCCGGTCCCTGCGATCCTGAAGGCACTTCCGACGCTATGGAACGGGTGATGCCCCGCGACAGCAGATAAAGAATGAAGAACAACAGAACCATGGACACGATCATGATTATAATGATTGTCGAGGTCCAGGATTGGGCTTCCTTTTCGATGGCCTGGGCCGCTTTCAATGCCACGGCATTGTAGGCGTCCACATCGATGCCCATACCGATCCAGCCGAAACCACCCGGCTGAGGGTAATCCTTCGTGATGAACTTGATCGGCGCGTAGGCGACAAACTTCGTTCGCCCGCCGAAATTATAAATCTTCATGCCGGACTGGCCCCGTGCCGCCTCAGCCGCGACCTCGGGCAGATTGGGGTCCATGAAGCCAAGCAGATTGAGATTCAGGACTTCCTTGCCCTCGCCTGTTAAAGCGGCTGCGGTTTTTTCCTCAAGAGGCGGGACCATGGTTCCGTCCTCACCTTGCCCCACGATATGATAATCGCTGGGATGGGAAATGACGAAGCCCCGGTTGTCCACCATATAGGCATAATTGCCCGTTTCGGTATCCGATTCGTAAACCCTCTCGGCCTGAGTGGGTATAATGTGGTCCGTAAATTCTGCGAGATGTTTCGCGCTTAACGCAAATTCCAGCACACCGGCAAAACCGTTCTGATCAAAAACGGGGGTTGCGAAACGAATCACACCATCAAAGCGTTTTCCCTTGTCAAATTCCGCCCGGCTGACGTACAGGCCCGTGACGGATGAGACATAGACCTCTCCTTTATTCAGAGACTTGGCCTTGGTAAAGTAATCTTCGTTTTTAAACGTTGTGTTGGCCGGATTGGCAACATTGACCAGCTTGTCCTTCTCCGTGATCTCTCCGTTGAGGATTTTGATCCGTTCCATCCCGTTTTTGTCGATGAGCGACAACTCCGGGTACATCAGCGCGGAAACTTTTACGATTTTTCCGTCCACCTTGGTCCAGACATCTTTTTTATTTTCATTTACAAATTGTTTGTAAGACTGCTCGCTCTGGGGAAGAATCGTCGCAACAAGAAGATCCTTCTTTCTTTCCATGAGAAACCCGGCAACCTCATCTGCCACATTCGTAGCAAGTATCTTGATTCCTTCCTGGGATTTCGGGTCCAGGGCCGTAACCGCCTTTTCCTTTACTGTAACCCCTAATTTAAAAATGCCGTTGGCAATAAGAATGGCCATCAGTGACAAGGGGATTACGATAAGCAGGAAGAAGACTCTCGCTACTGTGAAAAACTGCTTATCTTTTTTGGTATCTGACATTCCCTTTTCCCCCTAACTGTCTTTAGTTAGAATTGAAGTGTTATTATTATTATCCAACGAACAGAACCTTATAGGGGTTTGCATACAGCAAAACGAGGGAGACAACCAAAGCGTAAATTGCAACGGATTCGGCCATGGCCATACCGACCAGCATGACGGTCATAATTTTGCCCTGTACGCCCGGGTTTCGTCCCACCGCCTGACAGGCCCCATTCGCCGCGCTACCGATACCGGCGCCGGCGCCGATGGCGCCCAGACCAATTGCCAGGCCCGCGCCCACCATGGCGCCAACCGCGAACAGAACCTTCACATACGACTCACCCGTGGGGAGAGCCTCAGCTGCGAAAACCACCGGCGACGCAACCAACAACGCTGATGCTGACGTGAATAGAGTGAACAACCCTTTCCAAACTTTCCTTAACATTTCCCTTTCTCCTTTCTAAAAAAGTAAACTATGTAGTTTCTCGCCCCTCATTAACACAAATTCGAGCATTGATGAAGGGGAAAATGCCGATTCGTCGGATGTCTTTGCAATCGATGTGCCATGGCCCACTATAAGAGGTATATTGTTTATAAGTCTCGGCAATCATTCTTTGTTCATTTTGCAGCGCTCAAAACCTGCGTATACGAAGATGGCCGTATTTTTAATGATCCATTAAACGAGACGCAAAAATTGAACGAAAAGTAAAAAAGGAAAGATAGTCGGATCAGCCGATCCCAATAATGTTCAACGGCTCCTCCGTTTTGATTGGACCGAATGATCCCATCCATTCCGGTGGATTGATTATGCGGAGACGGCATAAACATTGTCGTTGACAACTTTGAATTTGACCAAGTAGTATGACAAAGAAGAAAAAAGTACGCTTCTTGCGGTCGAGGCCTGTCCAATGTATGCGTTTCTGTTGGCATGGTGATTATCGATTCTGAAAACTGTCCATTGAGGTCGTGGCGATGCAGGAAATTCTGACCGGGGTTACCTATCTTGTGGTCTGGCTGATCTGTGAAAGGATTTTTCAGATCGAGAGCGGTTTGACGAAGTTGCTTATTTCCTTGGGATGCGCGGTTGGGGTCTATGTGGTGATCGCCCTTAAAGATTATAGAGAAAAGAAAAATCAGGACGAGTCATAAAAGATGAGGTGCGAGGCATCGGAGCGAGTCTTCTTGATGTCCACGGGGAATCGCAGGTCATGGACCCTCTTTCTTGACATGAAAGGAAGGGGGTCTTTTTTTGGTCAACAACCGGGACGGTATCGGGCCGCGTAAGGGATGAGTGAACGACACGACAAAAAAGAGCTCGGTTTCCGCATGGTTGCTTCCATCTGGGTTGCCACCGTCGTGATCATCTGTCTGATTCTCCTCTTGGCGATTACGATTCAACACAAGATAGAAGAAGGCATGGTTGAGCAGTCCGGGCGGCAACAGATGGCCATTGCCAAGGAAAAGGCCGGGCGGATTGAAGAACTTCTCAGGGACATAGAGAGACGCCTGGTCATTTTATCGAGGCTTCCCTCAGTCAAAAAGATACGCCCCGATGATACGGCCAAAAGCATTCGGGTCATCTTTAATGATCTGGAAGGGAAGGTAAAGTTCATTGCCAGACTGGATGAAAAAGGGGATGTTCTCATCGTCCATCCCGAAGGAATGGTGACGGGCCGTTTCGGACACGGGTTGCAATATATTCGTTACTTTGAAGAAATTGAACGGACGGGGAAACCCTATATCAGCGATTTAATCATGCTCGAGCTGGTTGACGACAAGGGGAAAAAAGGGATAAGCAAAGCCATAATCATCGGTGTACCCAAATATAACGACGACTTTCGATTTACCGGCGTCGTTTTGGCCGCTCTGCCCCTGGAAACCCTGGTGAACGATTATTTCATCAAGGGTGATACGCGTATTTTGCATGATACCTGGATGATTGACCACAACGGCACCCTCCTTGTCCATCCCGGAAATGAAAAAACGGGTATGGATGTCAGTATCCTCGAGAAGGGCTATATACAGGGAAAATTTTCTTTGAAGGAGAAAATTTTGAAGGAGCGGGCAGGGTATGGCGAATTTGTCCTGTCCGATGAAGACGCGAGAGGGGAGAAACATGTTGTGGCTTACGCACCGGTGGACTTCACCCGGGGCGTTTGGTTTCTCGCCGTCAGCACCCGGTACAGAGCAATCACGTCCGTCATCAGGCGGGCCTTCGTCAATACGATGATGGGAACGGGCGGGTTGATCGTTGTAATCCTCCTCGCCGGTTCCTATTTAACTTATGAAAGCAGAAAAAAACTGCAACTCAGAGAGGAGTTGAAGCGGATCACCGAACGCAGCGAGTGGCAGGAGAAGCTGTTGAGGGAAAAGAAAACAATCGAAGGGATCATCGAAGGATTTCCCATTCCCACATTCGTTATAAACAAAAATCACGAGGTGATTCTCTGGAACAGGGCCTGCACGGAACTGACCGGGTATGAAGCCCGGGATATGATCGGCACAAACAGACATTATCTGCCGTTTTATGCGGACAGCAGACCCCTTGTCGCGGATTTGATCATCGACCAGGATCTCGAAGGGATGGAACGGTATTATGGCGAAAAGAAAGCCAGGAAGTCGGAAAAGATCGAAGGCGCCTATGAATCCCGGGATTATTTTGAGAACCTGGGCGGCAAGCCCAGGCACCTGTACTTTCTGGCCGCTCCCATTTACGATGAAAAAGGTGAGATGATCGAGGCGATTGAAACGCTCCAGGACATATCCAAAGAAATCGCCATGTCCAAAAAGATCAAGGCCTATGCCAACAATCTCCAGGAAGAGCTGGATGCAAATATCCGTCTTCGGGAAGAGGTCGAATCGCTTTACGCATACCTTCAGTCCATCATCGACAGTTCACCGGACCGTCTTTATGAACTGGATGCGGACGGTATGATTAATTATGTGAGTGGCGATTTAAAACGCGGTGCCCACCTCGTGTCTCCTCGGTTCAAGGGAAAACATTTTATGGAATTCGTCGCTCCGGAACACAGGGAAGTGACCATGGAAAATTGGATGGGGCTGAAGCAGGGCGTGTTCAATCCCTATGAGATCGAGGCCCGCGCCAAAGACGGGACCAAAAGAAATTTGTTGATTACGCCGACCCGCGTCAAGGGGACAGACCGCTACCTTTTCGTTCAGCGCGATATTACGGAATTCAAAAATCTCGAAAAGAAATTCTATGAAAGCCAAAAGCTGGCCGCGGTAGGCCAACTTTCAGCAGGGATTGCCCATGAGGTTCGGAACCCCCTTTCGTCAATCAAGATGAGTCTTCAGATTCTCGAGAAGCGCATGAATCCCGAGGGAAATGATCTCAAGCGGTTCAGGATCGCCCAGCGGGAGGTGGAGCATCTGGAAAGTCTGGTGAATGATGTACTCATATACGCGAAACCCCTGGCACCGAAAAAGGAAATGGCCGATCTGCAGAGGGTTCTGGAAAGATCCCTTCATCTTTGCGAGCGTCATATAAAGGACAAGGAGATTCGGGTGAAGACGAGTTATGATGAGGACTTCCCGCTCCTGTTCATTGATACGGCCATGGTGGAACAGGCCCTGATCAACCTGTACCGGAATGCCGTCGATGCCATGGAAAAGGGAGGGGTTTTGTCCATTACCGTTCGCCAGCTAAATCGTGAGAATCCTGAGGCCCTGATTGAAATCAGCGACAATGGTTCCGGCATCGCGGAGGAGGACATGATCCATCTGTTCAATCCTTTCTTCACCAAAAAACAGTATGGGACCGGGCTTGGCCTGACACAGGTAAAAAAAATCATCGAACTCCATGGCGGCACAATCGATGTGGCCAGTGAAAAGGGGAGAGGTACGGAAGTTCGAATCTCCCTGCCTGTCAGCGAGCATTATTGATTTCCTGTGCCTTATATTCTGAAGCAACCGTAAGAGGCGGCATATTCCCATTCATGGAACCTTGAAAGAATAAATTCTCTTTCAATTGAGGATCAGGGGAGCCAAAAAGTTATGATAAAAGTTCTGGTGATAGACGACGACCTGTCCATCTGCGAGACCCTCGAGATGTATTTAACCGAGGAGGGTTATACGGTTTATACGGCCAACACGGGGACGGACGGATTAAACAAGTTTATCGAAACGAACCCGGATGTCGTCATTCTGGACATCCGTCTCCCCGATATAACAGGCTTCACGGTTCTCGAAGACCTGCGGGAGGAAAATGAAAATGTCAAAGTCATCATGATTACGGCGCACCATGACATGGAATCGACGATCAATGCCATGAAGGGAGGGGCCTTCGATTACATTCACAAACCGATTCATATCGACGAACTGGATATGGCGATAAAGAAGGCTCTCAAAACCCAGGAAATGGAGAAGAAGATCGATGGCTTGCTCATGGAACCGTCACGCAGCTTCAAAGTCGGGGACATCATCGGTACAGGCCGAGAGATGCGGGAGATATTCAAAACAATCGGGGTGGTTTCCCAGAGCCGGACGACGGTTCTGATTCAGGGAGAGAGCGGAACGGGAAAGGAACTGATCGCCAAGGTCATTCACCACAATACCTCGCCTGACGAACCCTACATTGCGATCAACTGTTCGGCAATTGTGGAAACGCTTCTGGAGTCCGAGCTGTTCGGGCATGAAAAGGGATCCTTTACGGGAGCGATAAGCCGGAAATTGGGCAAATTTGAATTGGCCCGTTATGGAACGGTTTTTCTCGATGAAATCAGTGAAATGTCCCTGAATCTCCAGGCCAAGCTGCTTCGGGTCCTGCAGGAAATGGAATTTGAGCGGGTTGGAGGGAAGGATCGGGTCAAGGTGAATGCGCGAATCATTGCCGCGACGAACAAGGATTTCAAAATAATGGTCAAGGAGGGAAGATTCAGGGACGATCTCTTCTATAGGCTGAACATCGTGGCAATTACCATTCCACCGCTCAGGGAAAGAAGGGAGGACATTCCACCGCTTGTTGATTACCTGATAGTAAAGATCAACCGTGACCTTCATAAAAAGGTCATGGGAGTCTCCCCGGAAATGATGGATTTGTTCATGCAGTATTCCTGGCCCGGCAATATCCGGGAACTGGAAAACCTGCTGGTTCGCGCGGTGGTGGTGGCCAAGGGCCAGATCCTCGTCAAAGCCGATTTTCCCGATCTTATTGAACATGCTTCCGGTGAAGTTCCGTCTCAACCCCCGATCGTTGAAGATTTTCCCAAAACGGAAAAACCGATGACCCTGGATCAGGTGGAAGAGGTTTACATCAGGAAGGTTTTGGCAGAAAACACCCATAAGAATAAGGGGGAGATCTGTGAGATTCTCGGAATTTCAAGACCGACACTGGAACGAAAGCTCGAAAAGTACGAAATTTCCTTCGAAAGAGATTAGAGGCTGGTCCGATGAGGATAACGTCCGCTGAATTTATTAAAAGTGCTGAAACAACAGACCATTACACGCCGGAAACCTTGCCTGAAGTGGCTTTTGCGGGACGGTCAAACTCCGGTAAATCCACCCTCATCAATACGCTCGCTGGTTATCGTCGACTGGCCAAGGCCAGTACAAGTCCGGGACGGACCCGATTGATCCAGTTTTTTGTGATCAACGGAACAATTTCTTTTGCCGATCTGCCGGGTTACGGATACGCAAAGGTGCCCCAGTCTCTCCGGGTTTCCTGGCGTTCCATGGTCGAGACCTATTTCCGGGAGCGGGGGAATCTGCGGCTGGTGATTCTGGTGGCCGATATCCGGCGGGATATAAGTGATGACGAGCGCATGCTCATTGACTGGTTGGGTTTGTATGGGCGTCCGGTAATCCTCGTGTTATCGAAGATTGATAAATTGTCGCGGAATCAACGGAATGTAAGACTGAAACACATCCGTCAGTCTCTGGATGCCTTGCCCGCTGAGAATCTTTTCCTCTGTTCGGCACGGACAGGGGAGGGAAAGGAAAAAATCTGGCTTCGCATTGAGGATGCGCTGAAATCTCAAACGGGTATTTCGCAAGGTCCCCTCACCATGTCCGGTCTTCCGGAGTGAAGAATGCTTCTTTACATCGAAGGCGGATATTTTTCTCCCGTTGATTCGTAGGGCAGGGCGAAAGCTTCGCACAAGCCGATCCATGGGGACCCTTGTCTCACAACGGGGAACGACTCTGATCTTTATCCAGAACGCTCCCTGGATACGGGTATTGACCGGAATTGCCAACAGGCGCGGCGTGCAAAGCCATCAAAGCGGTTCTGCCTGGACGGGCACCGAACAAAACGCCAACCCGATTGCCGTTTCAACGAAAGCAGCGGCATGCCCTTCTCTGGAATTTTACCACTCAGCCCTCCGCAGAAACGAAGCCGCGGGCCGGTGTGCCTGTGTCTCCCGGCGTGCCGGCCATCTGGGCCAGATAGACGGCACCGAGGGTTTTGATGTGGCCGGAGACATTGTCGAAGTAATTGAAGTGCGTCTGTTCTTCGTCAATTATGGTTTCGAAAAGCTTTGCGCTGACGCTGTCCCCGTTATCACGACAGACCTTCAGGAACTGGTTGTATTCATCGACCGTATCGTCTTCCAACTTGGCGTCGAAAGAGAACACGACATCCACTTCCTGGGCTTTCACTGTTTCTGCGGCACTGTCCGTTGTGGGTTCGCCACCCAATTCTTTGATCCGTTCGGCAAACATTTCGGCGTGACGCATTTCATCGATGGCGATCAGCTTGACTTTCAGGGCCAATTCGCCGTAATCGGCATTGTCCAGGTTGTAATGCTGATTCATGTACTGATGGATCGCATGTAACTCCATCGAACGGGCCTTATTCAATGTCTCGATGACCTTTTCTCTTCTTTTCTCTCTTTCCGGTTGTCCCATAATGTACCTCCCCTTTGAAAATTTATCGCACGTCTGTTTTTAGTGGTTTTCCCGATCAAGGGTCTTGGCAAGGAATCGGTCACACCGATCTCAAAGAATCTTTATTTTAGTCATAATTTTTTATCTGTGCAACCGGTAAATTTCGATGTTTCGAGTGTTTGCGCTTCCCCACGGACAGGAGGGTGAAAATGGAGATGATTTGTTGACGAACCCTGGAAAACTTTGTTAATGTCCCAAGACATGACGTAAACGTAAGAATGGATCAATTCTCGAAGAAGGAGGTTGCGAATTTATCATGTATAGCGCTGTCAAAATCAGTAATAATGTTTACTGGGTAGGGGCTGTTGACTGGAATATCCGTGATTTCCACGGTTATCAAACCAAAAGGGGAACCACCTATAACGCCTATTTGATCGTGTCCGAAAAAGCGGCCCTGATCGATACGGTGAGGGCGCCCTTCAAAGATGAAATGATGTCCCGCATCAGATCCGTCATCGATCCGAAGGAAATTGAAATTATCGTCTCCAACCATGCGGAGATGGATCACACGGGTTGTCTGCCTGATCTGATCAGAGAACTCAAGCCGGAAGCCGTCTACGCTTCACCCATGGGCGCAAAGGTCTTGCAGGAACTCTTTACGCTTCCCCAGGAGGTCATTCCCGTTAAGGACGAGGATTCCATTTCACTTGGAAACATGAATCTTACCTGCATGGAAACGCGGATGGTACACTGGCCGGACAGCATGTTTTCCTACCTTGAGGATGACAAGCTTTTGTTTTCCCAGGACGGATTCGGAATGCATTATGCGTCCTCCGAGAGGTTCGATGGGGATATTCCCGAATCAATTCTCGAATACGAAGCCTCGACATATTTCGCGAATATTTTGCTCCCTTTCGCTCCCATGGTGGCTAAACTCATTAAGCGCATCACGAGTTCCGGTCTCGAAATCAGGATCGTTGCTCCCGACCACGGACCGGTCTGGAAACGGAATCCCCAGGGAATTATCCAGAAGTACATTGACTGGTCCGAACAGAAGCCCTCGGACAAGGCCGTGATCGTCTATGGTTCCATGTGGCAGAATACGGAGAAAATGGCCCGGAGCATCGCGGAGGGACTTGCCTTTCGGGGTATTCACGTGAAAACCATGTGCATGGATGTCCATCACCGGAGCGAGGTGATGTACGAACTGCTCGATTCGGCGGCAGTCGTCATCGGTTCCTCGACGCTGAATAATAATATGTTGCCTCAGATGGCGGATATTCTGACCTACATGAAGGGTTTGAAACCAAAGAATCTGATGGGATTCGCTTTCGGTTCCTACGGATGGAGCGGCGAAGGCGCCGTACATGTCGATGCCCAGATGAAAGAGATGGGAATTGAGTTGACGGGTGAACCCCTGCGGGCAAAGAATGCTCCGACCGAAGCGATCTTCAGGGAGTGCTACGAACGCGGCGATGCGTTGGGAGAAAAGATACAGAATTTGCTGGACCGATAAAAAAACAATATACGAACAGGAGGAGTGAAGATGCAAAAATATGTCTGTACGGTGTGCGGTTATATTTATGATCCTGCAAAGGGTGACCCCGACAAGGGAGTCGCCCCGGGAGTAGAATTTGAAGACCTTCCCGCAAGCTGGATATGCCCCCTCTGCGGCGCGGGAAAAGAATATTTCAAAGCGGAATAAGACCGGCCCACGGAACCAAGAAGGAGAGGCAGGGCCGTTCCTGTCTCTCCTTCTCGATGAATCAGAACGTTATTTTCGCCAGGGAGACATTGTTTCTTGAAATTGCTCATTAAATGGATCATCTAGACGGCATCGATCATATTCGTATCCTACATTCTCGATGGCATTCAGATTGACAGCTTCCTGACGGCTTTGATCGCCGCGGCCCTTCTGGGCATTCTCAACACGGTTGTTCGTCCCCTCTTGATCCTCTTAACACTTCCCGTCAATCTGATGACCTTTGGAATTTTTATTTTTGTCATCAATGCCATGCTCCTCATGCTGGTTTCTCATGTCATCAGCGGTTTTCAGGTCAACGGTTTCTGGACGGCCGTATCCGGTTCGATCCTGATCACCCTTAGCAGCGCTCTTCTGAATCGGCTCATCAAAGAGAATCCTCCTCCGAAACCACCCCGTTTTACAGGGGTCGTCGACCTGGAGGAAAAAGAAAAGGGACGTTGGGAATGACGGAACCCGTTGTTTTGACACCCGCCATGAAACAGTACCTTGATATCAAGTCACAACATCAGGATGCAATCCTGCTTTTCCGTATGGGCGATTTCTATGAAATGTTTTTTGAAGACGCTCAGACAGCATCCCGCGAGCTTGATTTAACACTGACTTCCCGGAACAAGGGGAAGGAAGACGCTATCCCCCTGTGCGGATTCCCCTACCATGCGGCCTCCTCGTACATTTCCAAACTGATCAACAAGGGGTACAGAGTGGCTATCTGTGAGCAGATGGAGGATCCGAAACTTGCCAAGGGGGTCGTCAAGCGGGATGTGGTCAGAATCGTCACGCCGGGACTGGTCGTTGACGACAGCAATTTGAATCCCAAAGAGAATAATTTTCTTGCCTCGGCATACTGGGCAGAGCAGTGTTACGGAACCGCCTTTGTCGATTTATCGACGGGTGAATTCCGGGTCGGCGCGTCTGGTGACTGGGAGAGCTTTCTCTCCACATTGACAACTTTCAGGTTTCGCGAACTGCTCTTGGCTGAAAATATGCCGGAAAAAAACCGATTGGCCGAAGCGCTGGGAGAAATGCATTCATACCGCTGCAACGAGTTTCCCGAAACGTATTTCGATACGTCGGGGGCAGCAGATCTCCTGAGGGAACAGTTCGAAGCGGGACTTGTACAAAGACTAAATATTGCGGATAAACCTGCCGTACTGGGTGCCGCCGGCGCCGCTTTGCGCTATATCAAAGAAACACAGAAAGGTCAGATCAGCCATCTGAACAAAATCGAATGGTATCACTCCGACGTCTATCTTTTGATTGATGAGGCGGCCAGACGAAACCTGGAGATCTTTTCAACCATGGCCGAAAATACCGCCAGGGGGTCCTTGTTTCATGTCATTGATGAAACCATGACCTCCATGGGGGGACGAAAGCTCCGCTGGTGGCTGAATTACCCCCTTATCAGCCCTGAGCCGATCAAAGAGAGACTGCTGGCGGTACATCAATTAAAAGAAGAACATCTGTTGCGACAGAATTTGAGGAAAGTCCTTGGCCGGATCTACGATCTGGAGAGATTGGGCAGCCGTGTTGTGATGGGCATCGCCAATGCGCGGGATCTGATCGGCCTAAATCATTCTCTGAAGGTGATCCCCGAAGTAAAATCCCTGATTGCTTCGATGGATACCCCATTGATTCATGAAATTTACGATGAACTGGACGAAATGGCCGACCTCTGCGATCTGCTCCAAAAATCCATTCATGATGACCCCCCATTGACCCTGCGTGAGGGAGGCATCATAAAGGAGGGTTACGACGAGGAATTGGATCGTTATCTTTCCCTATCGAAGAACGCCAAACAGTGGATCGCCGCCCTTGAGGAAAAGGAAAGGAAACGGACGGGCATCAACTCGCTCAAAGTTGGTTTCAACAGTGTCTTTGGCTATTACATCGAAATTACAAGGGCCAATTCCGATTTGGTTCCCCCCGACTACATACGTAAACAGACTCTGGTCAATGCGGAACGTTACATCAATGAGGAGCTGAAAAAGTACGAATACGAGGTGTTGAACGCTGAAGAATCACGGAGGGAACGGGAGTACACCCTTTTCGTCCAGGTTCGTGAAAGGATTGCCACAGAGATTCGGCGCCTGCAGCAATCGGCCTCACGAATTGCCGAACTGGATGCCCTGACGTCCCTGGCGGAAGTGGCCGAACGCTACAATTACTGCTGTCCCGTCGTCGATGACGGCGATCTGATCCGAATCCGGGATGGACGACACCCCGTCATCGAGCGCATGCCCCTTCCGGAAGGATTTGTACCGAATGATCTGGTGCTCGATTTGGAGGATAACCGCCTGCTGATCATCACGGGTCCGAACATGGCCGGAAAATCAACGTATATCCGACAGATTGCCCTGATTATCCTGATGGCTCAGATAGGCAGTTTCGTTCCCGCCGTGGAGGCACACATCGGGGTGGTGGATAAAATATTTGCCCGGATCGGCGCTGCGGACAATCTTTCCCGCGGGCAGAGCACCTTCATGGTTGAAATGACCGAAATGTCCAATATTCTCAGAAATATGACCGGCAAAAGTCTGGTCATTCTCGATGAAGTCGGACGTGGTACCAGCACCTTTGACGGATTGAGCATTGCCTGGGCAGTGGCGGAGTATCTGCATGACTTTAAGGGCAGCGGTGTACGAACCATGTTTGCCACCCATTATCACCAGTTGACAGAGCTCTCGGTAACGAGGAGAGGGGTACGGAATTACAACATCGCCGTCAAGGAATGGGGGAACCGCATCATCTTCCTGCGAAAAATTATTGAGGGCGGCACCAACCGCAGTTATGGGATTCAGGTGGCGCGCATTGCCGGTGTCGATGATGCGGTGATAGATCGCGCCGGCGAAATACTGAACAATCTGGAAACGGCTGAACTGGATGTGACCGGAAAACCCCGATTTGCCAGGGAAAAAACCGCAGGCCCCCCGGTCGGTCAGCTGTCTTTGTTTGCGGATGAACGCGAACTGTTGATCGAAGAATTGCAATCGCTGGATATCGCTAACCTGACCCCCCTGGAAGCGCTGGTTTGGGTGGGGAAATGGAGGGACAAGCTGAAACAACCGATTTGAGGTGGCCGTCGTATCTCACTTGATGCAAACACGTCTGACCTGTTTTATATCCGTGACTCCCTGAAGGGCCTTTTCGATTCCGTCCTGAAGAAGAGTGGTCATCTCCTCTTCCATGCCCGTTTCCCGTACGACCTCAACGGTATCGCGCTTCTGAATGTGGCGGCGGATGCGGTTGGAGTTCAACAGCAGTTCGTGGATGGCCATCCGCCCCTTGTAACCCGAGTTGTCACATGCATCGCATCCTTTCGGTTTGTAAAGCATAAGGTTATCACGATAGGGAATGTTCAGTTTCTTGAACTGGGCTTCACCGTATATTTCCACAATTTCCTTGTATTCATCAAGGGTGGGATGATAAGCCACCTTGCAGTTTTTGCACAGGGTTCGCACCAGCCGCTGGGCAAGGACACCCAACAGGGAGTCGGCGAAGTTCAATGGATCGATTCCCATATCCAAAAGGCGAACGATCGTCTCCGGGGCGCTGTTCGTGTGCAGGGTGCTGAAAACCAAATGACCCGTGAGGGATGCTTCAATACCGATCTTCGCTGTTTCGAAATCGCGCATTTCGCCGACCATGATGACATCAGGATCGGCTCGCAGAAAGGAGCGCATGGCGGCGGCGAAGTCAAAGCCGATTTTTGGCTGAACCTGTACCTGGCGCAGACCGTACTGGGTTATTTCGACAGGGTCCTCCGCCGTCCAGATCTTCTTCTCCGGTGTATTGATGTGGCCCAATGCCGCATGAAGCATCGTGGTCTTTCCGGAACCGGTGGGACCGACTACGAGGATCATTCCATAGGGCTTGACAAGGATGTTCACCAGTTCAGCGTGATTTCTTTTGGAAAGGGCCATATCCCGCGGAGTAATAACGTCCCCACTTGCGAGAATACGCACGACCACGTCCGCCACCG